>CAZTEN010000130.1:0-6128 GCA_964612495.1 uncultured Tissierella sp.
TAGGATTAGAATCTTTACTTTATCCTTAAAGCTTTTTGTAAACTCATCAAAGTTTGAACCCTTATCGTAGCCACCAGCTATTAAGATTATTGGAGAACCCACTGCTTCAATTGCCTTTATACTAGCGTCACAATTGGTTCCCTTAGAATCATTGTAAAATGTTATGCCATTCTTTACAGCCACATATTCGATTCTATGCTCTACTCCACGAAATGAAGATAGGACTTGGCAAATAATACTATACTCTATACCTATGGCTATGGCCACACCTATACAGCCAAGTGCATTTTCAAGATTATGTTTTCCAAGGACTTTAAGTTGGGAATAGGGCATCAATCTTCTTGACTCTATACCATCACTTATGACTATATAATTATCTTTAATGTATACTCCATGGGAAAGTTCCTCTTTGATGCTAAACCATATAACTTTTGGCTTAATAGTACTATTTAGCTTTCTTAAAATAGGATCATCGTAGTTTAAGATTGAGTAGTCTTTAGAATCTTGGTTCTTCATAATATTGAGTTTTGCCTTTTTATAACTATCAAAGTTCCCATGCCAATCTAAATGATCAGGGGTTATATTTGTTATAAGGCTTACTCTTGGTTTAAATGTACTTATATGCTCTAATTGAAAGCTAGAGCATTCAATAATAAAAAAGTCTTTTTCTTTTTCCTCAAGTATCTTTTCTAGGATTCCGGTACCTATATTTCCCACAACATGTTTATTAATCCCTGCTTTTTTGAATATCTCACCTATTAAAGTTGTACAAGTAGTCTTCCCATTAGTACCGGTAATAGCTATAAAATTCTTGGTTTTAGAAAGTCTATATGCCAGCTCAATATCGGTGATGACTTCTATATTGTTTTCAAGGGCTCTTTTCACTATAGTTGTATAGGGAGGTATTCCAGGACTTTTTACTATTAGGTCTATATCTTTCAAGTCCATATCATCATTAGCTAAATACTTTACCATGGGTATATTCTTAACTTCTTCCAATATATCCTTTAATTTTTCTTCAGCTTTAGAGTCATGTATTATTATATGACCTCCCTGCTGATGTACAGCCTTTATAGCAGAAATTCCGGTAATCCCTAATCCTAATATTAGAATTTTTTTATCTTTTAAATACATTTGCCCCACTATCCTTTGCTAAATTAAACTTAGAATTCCTATAATGCAAAGTATTACTGTTATAAACCAAAATATACCTACTATTTTAGTTTCCTTCCACCCCTTATGTTCAAAATGGTGATGTAGAGGACTCATTAAAAACACTCTTTTTCCTGTTAGCTTAAAGGAAAGCACTTGAATTATTACTGATAAGGTCTCAACAAAGAAGACCCCTCCCACTAGGGGAAGAATAAGCGGTAGTTTCATCAATATAGCTATTGATGCTATGGCTCCACCTAATCCAAGAGAACCGGTATCGCCCATAAAAACCTTAGCAGGATGTGCATTATATATTAAAAAGCCTAAGCAGGCTCCTGCCAATGCTGATGAAAAAACTGCTATAGAAAGACTTTCCATTCCCCAACTCATAGCAACAATACTGAAAAATGCCAATACAATAATGGATATACCTGATGCAAGACCATCAAGACCATCAGTAAGGTTTACACTGTTTACTGTTCCCACTACGACAAATACTATGAAAGGAATATAAAGTAGCCCTAAATCCAGATATTGATCCTGAAGAAAAGGAACTATAACTCTTGTTTCAAAAGCAGAGGTTTTAGATTGATATACAGCAAGAACAACAGCTAAGAATACTTGAGCTAAGAACTTCTGATATGCTCTTAATCCTAAGTTTCTATGTTTAACTATCTTTATATAATCATCTAAAAACCCAATAAGCCCAAAGCCTAATGTAGTAATCGTTAGAAGAATTAAATCCTTGGTTAATATTCTTTGCCCGGAAGTAAAGACGGTTATAATTAAAGATGCAAAGATGATTAAGCCCCCCATAGTTGGAGTTCCTGACTTGATGAGATGAGATTGGGGTCCATCCTCTCTTATGCTCTGTCCAATTTTTAACCTTTTTAGCAAGGGTATGATGATTGGTCCTAATATAAGACTTATAATAAATGATATTACAATTGCTCCTATTATATGAAAATAATCCATTAAACTACTCCTCTCAAGTTCTTTATCCCCTTAGATAATCTAAGACGATCTTCCTCTCATCAAAGGGATACTTTTTATTTCCTTTTATTATGTATCGTTCATGCCCTTTACCAGCCAATAGCACTATATCCTTTGGCTTTGCTATATTAAGTGCATATTCGATAGCCTCTTTCCTATCTTCTATGGTTTTATAGTCTATACTAGTTCTTTTTATTCCTTCTAATATGTCCTCAATTATTAGGATAGGGTCTTCCATTCTAGGATTATCTGATGTTACAATGGCTATGTCAGCATGGTTACCTACTGCCTCTCCCATTTCAGGTCTTTTACTTCTGTCTCTATTTCCTCCTGCACCAAAGACTACTATCTTTCTACCCTCTGCAAACTGGTCTAGTACTTGCAGTACATTTTCCAAACCATCTGCAGTATGGGCAAAATCAATTATTACGGTAAAATCCTTCTTTATAGGGACGACTTCAAATCTACCTTCCACACCCTGTATAGATTCAAGACCTTTCTTTATTATATCCAATTCTAAGTTCAATGCAATACCACAGGTTGCAGCTGCTAAAGCATTATAAATACTGAACCTACCTGGTACATTCAGGTTAATTTCAATAGATTTTTTATTATAGTTTAATAAAAAATTTACCTTATCAATAAAATATACTATATTGGTTGCGTATATATCACCGGTATTTTTTAAACCATATGTTATTGTGGAAGCGGTATGTAAATCAATTATCAGTTTTCCATATTCATCATCTATATTAATAATATTAAACTTATCTGTTTTATAAAACAATTTTAACTTACTTTGAAAGTATTCTTCCATGGTATTATGGTAATCTAAATGATCCTTAGTAAGATTTGTAAATATTCCTATGTCAAAATTAAGATAATCTACTCGCTTTAAAGCAAGAGCATGGGAAGATACCTCCATTACACAAATAGTAATATTGTTATCTACCATGGATTTAAGGGTTCTAATTAGCACTAATGGCTCAGGGGTAGTGTTGTTTAGAGTTTCTTTTTCCCCATCCATAAGTGCTCCTATAGTACCTATAAGTCCCGTCCTTAGACCGGATTCCTCCAATATACTTTTTATATAATAAGTGGTGGATGTTTTCCCATTTGTGCCTGTTATACCTATCAGCTTAAGTTTATTTTGAGGAAAATCATAGAATCTTGACGCTAAATAACCCGTAACATCATTGGAATTCTCTACCCAAATATAAGTTATATTACTTAAAATATGAATTTCTTCACTAAGAACAATTGCTATAGCACCATTGTCAATAGCCTCTTGAATGTGTAAGTGTCCATCGTCTATAAAGCCTTTTTTCGCAATAAAGAGATGCTTTTCTTTTATCATTCTTGAATCATGCTCAATTCCAATTATATCCAAATCGAGACACCCTTCACTCCTTAATATCCGATAGTTACCAAGAAGTTCTTTAAGAATCATAATACTCCCCCCAGCACATTAATTAATTAAAGGCAACTAAAAAGTCGCCTTTAATTATGGTCAGAAAATTGCGTAGCAATTAAGAGTCTGAAAAGTCAATTGTTACAGTAATCTCTCCACTTATTTCCTCTCCTGGTGCTGGTGTCTGACTGATTGCCTTTCCAGAGCCATTTAATGTATATTGAAGGTTAAGTTCATCTAGTGCAATTATTACCTCTTCCTTAGTCATTCCAATGAAATTTGGCATTATGATAGTTTTAGGCTTCAGGTTCAGGTATAAATCTACTATGGAACCCTTGATAGCCTCTGTGCCCGGTAATGGAAATTGATCTTTAATAATCGATTCAGTGGTTAGTTCCTGATATTCAGTTGTGTATTTTAAACCCAAGTTGCTCAAGGTCTTTCCAGCATCCCCAATCTTCATATTCCTTAGGTCTGGAACTACAATCTTAGCTTCAATGGCTTTTAATTCTTCTTCAGTAAAGACTCTTTCAACTTCAAGATAGCTTAAGGTATCCTCTACCAGTCTATTGGCCACAGGACCTCCAATAACACTACCATAGTATACGCCTGTAGGTTCATCGATTATTATAAGGGCAGCAATCTTTGGATCATCTACTGGGGCTACTATCCCAAAGGAGGATATATATTTCCCATCTACATATTTACCATCGATGATTTTCATGGCTGTACCCGTTTTCCCACCTACTCTAAATCCCGGAACATAAGCACGCCTACCTGTACCATCTTTAACTACACCTTCTAATAAATCCAACATGGTCTTAGAAGTCTTTTCTGACAGTACCTTCCTCTTTACCTCTGTTGGAAAGCTCTCAACTACCTTACCATTATGGTCTATAAGCTCTTTAACGAGTCTTGGCTTCATAAGGTTCCCACCATTTGCTATAGTTGAAAAAGCATTTACCATTTGAATAGGTGTTACAGCTATTCCATGACCATAGGAAAGTGTAGCAAGATTAACTTCCTTTATAACATCTGGGCTTGACGGAATAATTCCTGGAGATTCTCCCAATAGGTCAATCCCAGTATTCTCTCCGAAGCCAAAGGCTTTAATATATTCATACATTTTTTCTTTGCCTACTTGCCTTCCCATATTGACAAAAGCCACATTACAGGAATTGCTGAAGGCCTCTTTAAAATCTTGGTCTCCATGAGGATCATACCAGCGTGCACACTTTAGAACTACTCCCTTTATATCCCTAACAAATCCATCACAGAAATAATGGGTATTAAGATTAGCCCTGTTCTCTTCAAGGGCTGCTGCAGCCGTAACCACCTTAAAAGTGGAGCCAGGCTCATATATATCATTTATAGCAAAGTTCCGCCACATATCAAACCATTTCCCCTGTAGCTCTTCAGAGGATAATTCGGCCCACTTGGCTTTTAAACTCTCATTCAATGGTTGTCTTGGCTCATTAGGATTATAGTCCGGTTTGTTTGCCATAGCCAGTATGTCGCCTGTAAATGGGTCCATAATTATTATTGAAACATTTTTAGCCTTTGTATCTACTAAGGCTTGTGATGCTGCTTTCTCCGCAAAGTATTGTATAGTTTCGTCTATGGTCAATACTATGGACAGTCCATCTGTAGAATCATATATTTTTTCGCCATCATAGGGCATCTGTCTATTAGCTGCATCTGTAGTCTTAACCCATTTGCCTGGAATACCCGCTAGATATTTATCATATGTTTTCTCCACACCATAAAGACCATTGTTATCAATGTCGGTAAAGCCAAGAATATAGGATGCAAAATTCCCATAGGGATAATATCTCTTACTGTCATCAACAACAGTTATGCCGCTAATATTACACTTTCTTAAGTCCAAGGCTTCATCTCTAGTAATCCATTGTTTTATCTTTTCAGTTCTAGACTTTTTCGTAATCTTAGTAAGAACGTCATCTTTTTTCATCTTAAGTATTTCAGCGATGCTTGTTGCAGCTTTTTCAGGGTCTTTGATATCAGCAGGTGTTGCCCACACCGTATATGCTGTTACACTAACCGCAAGCTTCTTGCCTTTTCTATCGTATATTATTCCTCTGTTGGACTTTATGTCTATTCCCTTAGTCCACTGTTCTAAGGCTCCTTTTTTCAAATCTTCATTCTTAAATATCTGTAAGTAGAATAATCTACCTCCTAAGAATAACACAATAGCTACTACTAGGCCTAGAATTATTTTCAGTCGCTTTTTTGTATGTTTTTTAGGTGCTTGCAAATTCACCCCCCCTTACTGGTCTTACTTAAATCCTCCCTTTATAATGTCAGTAAGACCAACTTTGGCAACTTCCATTTCTGAGTCTTCTACGGAAACATATATTACCTGTCCTTCCTCCGGATAGATCATGCCAAGGTTATTTCTTGCAGCCTCGCTGATTTTGATAGTGCTTTTATAGGACTCTAAATCCCCTTCTAGGTTCGCTTTTATCTTCTTTAGTTCCGCTACTTCTTTTTCCATTCTAGTTGTCTCTAATCTAGCCTCTGTTATTTTAGCAGAACCAGAGAGAATAAACAA
>CAZTEN010000131.1:0-6095 GCA_964612495.1 uncultured Tissierella sp.
CAAGAGGTCAGGCACATTGCTATTGCATGTGCCTGGCTTTTTATGACCTAACCCCAGAAAGACCTAAAAGGAAGGTGTAATATGGAATTAAAATCTAAAAATATGAAAAACGCCATTTTTCTAATTTCCTTTGCTATAATACTCATGTTTCTATTGGAGAATCTATCGGAGGTTGGAGATTATATTAGAAGGATAATAAGTATAATTTCACCTTTTATCATAGGTGGAGGAATTGCCTTTATAATGAATAATCCAATGATGTTTATAGAAAGAACTTTTTTTTCAGAAAAAAGTCCTCTAGGTAAGATAAAAGAAGGTTTTAAAAGACCTTTAAGCTATTTGATTACACTTATTATCTTTATAGCAACTATCCTGATAATTCTTCTTATAATAATTCCTGAACTAGTTAATACAATTCAGGAGTTGGCAGTAAAACTTCCGGAGTATTGGAAAGATTTGCAAGTGTTTGTAGTTAAAAACTTAATAGATAATCCCCAAGTTACAGATTGGGTAAATAATATTAATATAGACTGGGTAAGTATAGAAGAAGGCCTTCTATCTTTCTTTAAGAGAAGTGCTTTGGATTGGATTGGAAATACATTCTCCTTTGCCACATCCTTAGTTGGAAACATAGTTACCTTTGTAGTGGCCTTTATATTTTCTATATATGTGCTCCTTCAGAAGGAAACTCTTATAAGGCAATATAAAAAGGTCATACTAGCCTTTACATCGGCCAGCCTAGCTCAAAGGATATTTCATATAGGGGAGTTGTCAAATCGTGCATTTTCAAATTTCATTTCCGGTCAGCTCTTAGAAGCTGTTATAATAGGTACCTTGTTTTTAGTAGCTATGGTCATCTTTGGTTTTCCTTATGCTCTTATGATAAGTCTTACTATAGCTGTTACTGCACTTATCCCAATAGTTGGCGCCTTTATTGGATGTGTAATCGGAGCGTTCTTAATACTGGTAGAAAGCCCTATCCAAGCCCTTTGGTTTCTAATTATGTTTTTAGTTATCCAGCAAATAGAAGGCAACCTTATTTACCCCCATGTAGTTGGTAAGGCTTCAGGTCTTCCGTCTATATGGATACTAGTTGCTGTAACAGTAGGGGGCAGTCTTATGGGGATTTTAGGAATACTCTTGTTTATACCAATAGGTTCAATTCTTTATACACTTCTTAGAGAGGCAATAAATAATCGGCTTAAAATAAAGGATGTAAGAGATATATAGGAAGAATAATTCGCAACTTAGTTGCGAATTGTTAATTTAAGGAATGATTTTATGGAAAATATCATTAGGGTATCCGTTAGGAATCTGGTGGAATTTGTGTTGCGTTCAGGGGATATAGATAACAGCTTTATGTCTATGAATAGAGCTTTGGAAGGGACCTATGCCCATCAAAAGGTACAAAAATCCTATGGATCGGAATACAAATCTGAAGTTTATCTTAAATATACTAAAATCTACGACAGATATACGATTCTATTAGAGGGAAGAGCCGATGGAATCTTGACTCTAGGAGAGGATATAATAATCGATGAAATAAAGTCTACAACAAAGGATCTTGAAATTATTGGGGAGGATTATAATCCTCTTCACTGGGCTCAGGCTAAATGTTATGCCTATATTTATGGAGTTCAAAATAAACTAGAGGAAATATCCGTACAGTTAACATATTTTCATCTAGAATCGGAGGGCTTAAAGAAGTTCCTTAAGAAGTTTAGTCTGGATAATCTTGAAAAATACTTCTATGAGCTAATAGATATGTACATAGAATGGGCTAATTTAACCTTTGATTGGAGGCAAATAAGAAATCCTTCAATAAAGAGCCTTCAATTTCCCTTTGAGACCTATAGGAGAGGTCAAAGAGAGTTGGCCGTAGCAGCATATACCACCATAAAAGAGGGAAAAAAACTATTTGCCCAAGCCCCTACAGGTATTGGAAAGACCATGTCCATCCTTTATCCTGGGATTAAATCCATAGGAGAAGGTATAACTTCTAAAATCTTCTACCTCACTGCCAAGACTATTACAAGGGAAGTGCCTAGGACAAGTATGGAATTAATGAAGAGTCAAGGTCTAAGAGCTAAAACCTTGGTGATTACTGCTAAAGATAAGATATGTTCAAACGATGTAGTAAAATGCAATCCTAGGGATTGTAGTGCTGCCAAGGGGCATTTCGATAGGGTTAATGATGCTATAATGGATATATTTAAGAATGAGGATTTAATTACTAGGGATATTATAGGAGAATATGCATTAAAACATAATGTGTGTCCCTTCGAATTTTCCCTTGATGTAAGTCTATGGTGTGATGTAGTTATTGGGGATTATAATTATGTATTTGATCCACAGGTTTATTTAAGGCGATTTTTTGAGACAGAGGGGGAGGATTATATTTTTCTAATAGATGAAGCCCATAATCTAGTGGATAGGTCTAGGGAGATGTTTTCTGCCCAAATAAATAAGTCTACAGTTTTGGAATTAAAGGATATATTTGTGGATAAATATCCGCAAATCTACAAATCTATTAACAAGGTGAATTCAATTTTCAACAAGCTTAAGAAAGAACTTCATATAGAGGAAGCCTATTATCAAAAGGAGGAGATAGTGGATTTCTATTATCCTCTTAAGAAAGTCATGACGGTATTAGAGCCTTGGCTTATAGAGGAGAAGGCTCATCCTGATTATGATAAGGTTATGGAATTTTATTTTAGCATCAATACCTTTCTTAAGATCTCTGAATTCTATGATGAACACTATGTAACAAGCTTTCAGCAAGATGGTAAGGATTTGGCTTTCAGATTATATTGTGTAGACTCCTCTTATTTACTCAATCAGGCAGCTAAGAGGGGAAGAGCAAGCATCTTCTTTTCTGCCACCTTAACCCCTTTAGAGTATCATAAAGAACTGCTTGGAGGAGAAAAAGAGGATTATCATATAAGGCTTAGTTCACCTTTTTCTAGAAAGAACCTTATGCTTATGGTTAATGACCGGGTTTCAACTAAGTATAAAGATAGGGAAAGGACCTATATGGACCTTGTTGAAAACATTGAGCTTCTAATTAGAGGGCGTAGGGGTAACTACTTCATATTTTTCCCTTCTTATGTCTATATGAGAAATATCTATGAGCTTATTATAGAAAGAAATCCACTTCTTAATTTTATCATTCAGGATAATAGCATGACGGAAGAGGAAAGAGAGAAATATTTAAATAGATTTGCAAACGAGGAAGATGTGATTGGATTTGCAGTTCTTGGGGGTATTTTTTCCGAAGGCATTGACCTTACAGGTGATAAGCTTATAGGTGCTTGCATAATAGGGGTTGGACTTTCTCAAATCTGCTTTGAAAGGGATATTATAAAGGACTATTTCAATAATTCCATAGGTCAGGGCTTTGATTATGCTTATACTTATCCCGGCATGAACAAGGTTATGCAAGCAGCAGGCAGGGTAATAAGGTCGGAAACCGATAGAGGCGTTGTCCTACTAATAGACGATAGATATGGGACAAAAAGGTATAAGGGCTTATTTCCAAGTGAATGGGGGCACTTTATAAGTGTATTAAATAATGCTCATATCCAAAGATTATTAGAAGAATTTTGGTGATTGATGTTGTTAATTTCTAAATAATGTTATAATTAAATATATAATTTTCAAAGGTGGTAGTTTAGATGAAGAATAAGGCAGTTATACTTGGATGCAATTATTATGTAGGTTTAAGTATTATAAGATGTTTGGGAAGAAATGGAATACATACAGTGGCAGTTGACTATAGTGAAGAAAGCAGATATGGAGCTAAATCTAAATACTGCAGGGAAAAACACTTAGCTCCTCATTATAAGGAAAATCCGCAAGGCCTTTTGAATTTCTTGATTGAATACGCTAAGAAACAGGATGCTAAGCCTGTATTATATCCTGGAGCAGACGTTTATGTTGAATTTATAGATAACTATTTCCATGAATTAAAGGAACACTACCTTTTTCCTATGGATAAGAAGGGTCTTTGGACTGAGGTCATGGATAAATACAGGATGAGTCTTTTAGCTGATAAGTTTGGAGTAAAGGTGCCTGAGACCATTAACTCCAAAGAAGATAACCTAATAGACCGTGTAAGGGAGGAAATAAAGTACCCTTGTATTGTGAAGCCTATGGATTCAGCATCTTTTGTTAGGGCATATAGACGTAAAGTCTTTATCGTACAATCTGAAGAGGAGTTAAAAGAGAAGGTGGAAATGTGTCATAGGGATAATCATGGAATAGTAATTCAGAGAATAATCCCTGGACCTGAAGAGAATTGCTATTGTTACGATGCATACTTAAATCAGGATTCAAAGGTTACCCATTATACAGCTGCATATAAGATTAGACAGTGGCCAAATAACTTTGGTGCTTCAACTTATGCTAAGCAAACCTGGATACCTGAATTGCATCAGATATGTAAGCCTTTCTTAGAGGGAATTGGATTCAAAGGATTTGCAGAAATAGAGTTAAAGCGTGACATAAATACTGGAGTAATCTATCTTATCGAGGTTAATGTAAGAACCATTAACTTCAATCAGATGCTTGAAAAGGTTGGATTGAACTTCCCCCTAATAGCCTATTTGGAAATGACGGATAAGATTCCGCCTAATAAGAGCGTAGAGCATGAAACAGGATGGGTTTTCCATTATATGTATGAAGACCTCTTTGCAATGAAAGGCTACCTGAAATCAGGACAGATGTCCTTAGGAAAATTAATAAGAGACAATACTACAAAAAAAGTCCATTCAACATGGGCTTGGGATGACCCCATGCCAGGACTATACTTTATGAGCACTATCGCCGGTAAGGTAGTAAGAAGAGCATTGGGTAAAGAATAAGAGAATTTAAAATGAAATAGCGTTGTGAATGATGTCTTTATGAATGGCTTATAAGTAAGCAAGTTCTTCATAAAGACATTTTTTATTTGCTTGATAAATAGTTATTTTTAAGAAAAAATTATTGACAATATGTAGACAAAGATTTATATTATATATAGATAGATGACCATCTATATATAGATTCAAACTTATAAATATAATGAGGCGAAGGAGCATGATATTTACAGGGTGTTTAAGGAGGGATACAAATGAATTATGAAGAAAGTGCCAGGATATTTAAGGTGATATCTGACCCAAATAGATTGAAGGTTATTGATATACTATCATGTGGAGAAAGATGTGCTTGTGATATATTAGAACATTTCGATTTTACTCAACCAACCCTTTCCCATCATATGAAGGTATTGGAGGAATCTGGACTGATTAATGTAAGAAAAGATGGAGTTTGGAACTATTATTCTCTAAATATGATTTCATGTAATAATGTTATCAAAATGCTAATGGATGTATTTAATGAGACAGAAGGTTGTATATGTCAGGTAATTAGAAAGAGTGAATGCAAATAATTGAAAGTAATAAATTATTAAATTAGTAGGAGATCTTTGATCTCCCAATAGAAAGGTGGAATATTTATGACAAAGGAAAAGATACCAACAGGAATAAGCTTTTTTGAGAAGTATCTAAGTATATGGGTTTTATTGTGTATGACTACAGGAATTTTAATTGGAAGATTTTTACCGGGAGTGAGCTCAGCATTAGAAAGTATGAAAATAGCAGGGCAAAATATTCCTATGGCTATACTTATGTGGCTGATGATATATCCAATGATGTTAAAAATAGATTTTAAATCAATAAAAAATGTTGGGAAGCATCCAAAAGGGATAATCATATCAAGTATTGCCAGCTGGGGAATCAAACCATTTCTTATGTTTGGATTAGCAACCCTATTCTTCCAATATATATTTAAATCTTTAATACCAGCAGATTTAGCCAGTGATTTTGTAGTTGGAGCAGTATTGTTAGGAACAGCACCATGTACTGCCATGGTATTTGTTTGGTCTACTCTAACTAAAGGAAATCCAGCACAGACTCTAGTTCAAGTTTCAATCAATGATTTACTAATTTTAGTTTTGTTTATTCCGATAGTACAGATTTTACTTGGTTTAAGTAATATAGCACTTACTGAAACAGGAGAAATTCTCTATTCAGATCCAAGAACACTTACACTCTACG
>CAZTEN010000132.1:0-6039 GCA_964612495.1 uncultured Tissierella sp.
GGGATTGTGATGATGACATTGTATAAGTTCCTTCCATCTTACCATCCATTGAAAGCTTTCCTAAATAAATTTCCTCAGTCATTTCCTCATCTTGGCTTAGAGTTAGGGTAATGCTGCCTTCCTTGTAAGCCACAATAAAATCTTTGGGTATGCTTAATTCCTCACATCCATAATCTGGAAAGGCTGTAGAATAATCCGCTTTAACTGAAGCCTTAAATTCATTTTCTGATGCACCTTGAGTAATAACTATGGTAAGTGGAATAGGCTTACCAATTACATTTTTACCCTTTTCAACACCTTCTCTCAGCTGATTCTGTACCTCTACTTCAGTTAAATCTATCTGGTATTCGCATTCATCTCCATTTTCGTCTAAGATTACCTCCGGAACTTTTGACGGATCTTTTAAGGCAGCTTCAGCTTGTTCTAAAACAGGGGCTTCAGTAATTGTAAAGGACCCAAAATAAGTCCCAAGTTCTAGCTTTATTTCCGGAGCATAACCCATTTCCTTAAGCAGCTTCTGATATTCTTCTTCACCGTATACATATCTGGTATTTATAAGTTTAGCTAGGTCAGATGCCAACATTTCTTTTTTTGTCACCTTTCCGATATTATCAAGACCTCTGTCTTGGTCGTGTAGGTCTCCATCTTTATATACTATATCAAACCTACCTGTCTCCTGCTGAATTCTTCTAACCTGATTGTGTAGCCTAGTAAGCATTTGCTCAATACTAGTATCATACGGATACCATGAACTACCTTTCTTAAGTAGATTCCACTCCTCAAATTGTTTGACAAGTTCTCTTTGGTTGTCTTCATGCTTAGTAATTTCTTCCTCTTGCTTGCTTCTCTTTTCAAACTGGTCCTTCAAAGCAGTCTTCACTTTGGCTCTTTCTCTTTCAATCTGCTCTTGTGTAAGTTCCGACTCCTGTATTCCCAAAGCATTGGCATATCTTTTAACTGCATCCATTTCTATTTGCCTTGCTACTCCTCTCATCTGGTCCCAAACTTGCTCAAAATCTCCCGGGTCATTATCATAGCCAAACATAATATAGTCATTAGAGCCTTCTTTATAGGCCTTATATGCTTCTTCAATTCCGTTATTTTTCCAATTCCCTATTTTCATATCTATAGTGGCTATTGCCACCTTTGCAACTCTGTAGGCAGGAGATGTTTCAGCAATTGCTTCAGCCAGCTTCATTCCTGCACCACTATAATCTCCCTCCCAAATATGCCCTGCCATTGCTATTGCTGTTCCGGTTTGCCCAAACAACTCAGAAAGTTCATCTTCCTCAGCACTATTTGCTATAGTAGTTCCTATCATTGTGGCCACATTGGCAGTATATGACTCAAAATCTCCGCTCATAAGATTATCAGCAAGCTTACCATATTCTAAGGTTCCATATTTCAATTCCTTTAAGACTTCATTTGCAATTAATCCAATTTCTGAAGGATTTGAAGCATTAAATTTATCTACTAAAATACTTTCAACCATCTGCCTAGTCACTTCCTGTACATCACCTTCAACTTGAGATGCACCCCAGGTCTCTAAGGCCTTTCCTTTTATGAATTCCTCTTTTCTTTCCCCTTCAGTAAGCTCAGCAGTCCCCCAGAGCGGATTGTTGTAAATATGAAAAGCTATATAGGCTTCCTCCCTATTTACCTCAACCGGATTAGTATAGGTCCAACCATTGGCCTCAGAAAAATGAACTCCCTTAAAGCCTTCAAATTCCTTTAGGTCTTCAAAATAACTCTTATCAACTGCAATCTTTAAGAGCATTGGCAAAGAACTTCTGTGATCCTCCCCTTCTATTTTCAAATCAAAACTAGAACTGGTTGGAGTCATAGCATCCTTGTTATAGCTAACTTCTCCACTTGAATCACTTATAGTAAGTTTGGTCCCATTTTTGAAGGCACCTTTTGGAATATGTAGTTCTATTCCATTGGTAGCCAAGTCCCCCAGAACATTGTCCTGGTCATAATTATCAAGGACAATAGGTTCTTTCAACCTAGATTTGGAGCTTATATCACCGGCAACTTCCTTGCTACATCCTGAGAATAAGCTTAATGCTATAGTAGAGATTAATAAAAAAATGATTAGTCTTCTGAAATTTTTCATATATGTATTCTCCTTTTAATTATTAGCTACATTATGCAGCCCCACATTAATACACTAAAACAGTAAAAAATTATCCTAGAATTGTATTATAGCAAGGACTTTTGTGCTTGTCATTATAAACATTGAAACGAGGTGGTTTATTAATCTACCTCTTACTACTGTAAAAATAGTGTTTTGCTATTTCCGAAACAATAGCATAAATACATACTATTCCAATTAATTGAAGTAAAATTCTCATAGGAATAGGCTCAAGGTCAAATAGCTTATTTAAGGGAAGAAATGTTATAAGCATTGTCACTATGCCAACACCAATTGTAGAATATATTAAAATAGGAGCAGGTTTACTCTTGAAAAATGGTCTTTGAGTCCGCATAATCATTAAAATAAGCAACTCAGTAATAATAGATAAGACAAACCAAGAGCTATGGAAAAGTTTCTCACTAACCTTAAATCCTATTAAAAGAACAGCAAAAGCCATGTAATCAAACAAAGAGCTGATAATACCAAATACCAACATAAAGTTGCGAATAAACTTGATATCCCACTTCCTTGGAATCTTTAAAATCTCTTCATCAACTATATCGTTCGAAAGTACTATTGCTGGAAAATCAGTTAAGAAATTAATCAATAAAATTTGCTTTGGTAAGAGTGGCAAAAAAGGCATGAATATTGATGCTCCTGCCATAGAAAACATATTTCCAAAATTTGCACTTATAGTGATTGAAATATATTTCATTGTATTAGCAAATGTAGTTCTTCCTAATTGAATTCCTCTATTTAAAACCTCTAAACTCTTTTCAATTAATACAAAGTTTGCAGATTCTTTTGCTACATCCACTGCAGAATCTACTGAAATACTGATATCTGCAGCATGAAGTGCTGGCACATCATTAATTCCATCTCCCATATAGCCAACTACATGTTTTTTCTTTTTTAATTCTAGGATTATTTGTTCTTTTTGTTGTGGATCTACTTCTGCAAAAACACTTGTAGATTCAACTGCATTAGATAAATCTTCAAGCTTAAGCTTCATAAGATCCTTTCCAGTCAAAACATTACTAGCTTGAATTCCAACAGCTTCGGCAGTATGTGCTGCGACGAATTTATTATCCCCAGTAATGATTCGTAGTTGTACCCCATTTTCTTTTAATTCCCTAATTGTTTCTTTAACATCTGACTTAGGTGGATCAAAAAATAATAGAAATCCAAATAAGACCATATCTGATTCATCTTCGATTAAATACTCTTCCTTTATATCAACTAACTTTTTGGCTATTCCAAGAACTCGTATACCCTTGTTACCCCATTCAGTATAAAGTCTTTCTATACTTTCACCTAGCAATTTATCCATGACTTTTACTTCAGAATTATATTCTACTTTACTGCATACCTCTAGAATATGGTTAAGGGCCCCTTTAGTAATCATTAGGTTTTGATCTTTATCACTGATGATTACTGATAGGCGTTTTCTTGTGAAATCGTAAGGTATTTCATTTATTTTTTTCACATCATTTATGTCTATTGTTTTATAGTCCATAATTGCTTGATCAAGTGGGTTGACCATACCCGTTTGAATGCTAGCATTTTGGTAAGCTAGTCTAAATACTTGTTCTGAATGTATCCCATTAACATCAACAGCATCATCCATATGAACTACACCTTCAGTCAAGGTTCCGGTTTTATCTGTACATAGAATATCCATACTGCCAAAGTTTTCAATGGCTGATAACCTTCTAACAACGACCCCTTCCTTAGCCATAATTTTTGATCCTTTAGACAAAGTTATGCTAATGATTGCCGGAAGCAATTGAGGGGTCAAGCCAACTGCTAAGGCTACAGAAAAAAGTAGGGAATCAATCAATGGTCTATGAAAAAATATATTTAATATAAAAACAGCAGTTGTAAGAATCAGCATTAGCTTAGTTAGTAAATAGCCAAATTGGCGAATTCCCTTTTCAAATTCCGTTTCTGGTTGAATCTTTTTCAGTTGTTCTGCTATTTGACCAAATTCCGTCTTCTCTCCAGTTTCTACAACCACTACCCTAGCACTTCCGCTTTGGACGTTGGTTCCCATATAAACACAATTTAATCGTTCTTCTAAGCTTGAATCCTGAGCTACAAGTCCATATCTTTTATCAGCCGGCAAAGATTCCCCAGTTAAAACTGATTGATTGACAAGAAAATCAAGGCAATCAATAATCAGGCCATCTGCAGGAATCAAAGAGCCTGCCGATAGCAGTAAAATATCACCAGGTACAACTTCACTTGAATTAATCTCCTTTGCTTGCCCATTTCGCATAACATTTGATCTAATTTGGATGCTCGCTTGGAGTTCTTCAATAGCATTACTTGCACTATATTCTTGGAAAAAACTTAAAAACACACTGGCAACTATTATTGCTAAGATAATGACAGAATCAATCAATGAACCAGTGACTGCTGAAATAAATGTTGCAATAAGTAAAATAATAATAATAGGGTTTTTAAATTGACCCATCAACAACTTTAATGGAGTAGCCCTCTTCTGCCCCTCAATTGAATTCTTTCCATATTTCGCCAGTCTTAGTGTGGCTTCATCTTCACTTAATCCATTAGGGCTTGTTTGCAAATATTTCATTACATAGTCAGTGGATAAATTCCAATATTTTTTTATTTCCTCATTTATCATCAAACTTCACCTCTCCTAAAGTTTAATATATAACGAGGCTAAGATATCCCCCGCCTCGTTTCAGTGGTGTGATGAAATTGCTATGCAATTTCTTCCGTTACTTAAACTAGCTTTTATTAGCGTATGTTTTTTTAAGATAGATCATTGCAAGAAAACCTAGTAAACTTGGTATCCAAAAAGAAAGCAAGCGATAACCTAAAACTGCTACAACGCATACATGACTAGGTGGTCCCAAGGTTGAATATATAGCAACCATACCTCCTTCTATCACTCCTGCCCCTCCCGGAATAAAGAATGCACCTCTCCCTACTAAAAAAGATATACTATATCCTGCAATCAATATTAAAGGGTTAATATGAAAACCCGATGCTACAAAAAGTATATACAATGTCAAAATATCAAAAACAATATTCATCAAAGAGCCCAAAACAGGCTTACTCCATTTATAATTATTTAATAAATATAGTCTCTTATAAAAGAGATCAACTCTATTTATTAACTTAAGAGAATCAAATTTTCTCTTTTTATAAGAATTTACTTTGTTAACTATTTTGGTCAATAGAGGTTTAACTTTATCCTTGTGAAAGAATCCATAGAATACCGCCAAAATCACTAAAATTATGATAATCAAAATAGACATATAAAAAATAATTTGACTCTTTGAAAGGTCATGATGTATAACTAAATACAATGCACCTATAAATGAAACTACGACAAGAATAATAGTGTTAAAAAGAGGAGGAATTACCCCAGCTATCTCTGCATCACCTTCATTTTTATTATCTTCTGGTACCAAATAATATGTGACTAAAGCAGAACTTATCCAGCCTCCTGCTACAAGTCCAACACTTGCTGCTGCCATTGTTATTAAGGCACCACGAAAAACCGATATACTTAATTTATCATGACTCAATAATGTTTTGAGCATATAGCCGCTTCCAAAATAACTTAAAATCTGGGCAATCACTGCTAATGAAAGAAAAGTCAAGTTTAATTCTTTTAGAATAGTAGAAACTTCATCTTTTCTTATAATCTTTGGTAAAAAAACAACAATTATTATAATAAGATATATCAAGGTCAATAAATATCGAAATAGTTTGCCCTTACTTAACAACTTGTTACCTTTATAATTATTATTCATAAGTTCTTATCCTTCCTATAAGATATCTATCTGTGAATAATCATTACTTATATACATCTACTTATCTTTTTTCTTTGCCTTTCTTGTGAGTGATAATCCTCCGAAACCACCGAT
>CAZTEN010000133.1:0-5936 GCA_964612495.1 uncultured Tissierella sp.
TAAATCTTTGCATATCTTGTAAAGATAAATCTTCGATGGTTTCAATGTGGAACACATCTTTACAATTCCTCTTGCTTATTTCAACAAGTTTTAATGTGTTAGAGCTATTCTTTCCTCCAATAACAACCATCGCATCTACCTTTTTAGATACTTCTTCAGCTGATTGTTGTCTTATTTTAGTCGCATTACATATAGTATTATGTAACACTAGCTCATCAGCTTTACCCTTAACTATTTTAGCTAAACTTTCGTACTTATCTAGTCTATTAGTTGTTTGTGAAACAAGGCATACCTTTTTTAGATTTGGAAGATTATTAGCCTCACCCTCAGAATTTATAATATATGCCTTATTATCGCACCAGCCATTTATACCTATGACTTCTGGGTGATTAGCATCACCCACTATTATTATATCATACCCTTTATTAGAATAATCTTCAACTTTTTTATGCACTGAAAGCACATAAGGACATGTACAATCTACTAACTCAAGATTTCTATCTTCTATATCCTTTGCTACCATCTTAGGTATACCATGGGATCTGATAATTATATAACC
The DNA here is from genome assembly GCA_964612495.1 of uncultured Tissierella sp. Taxonomy (GTDB): domain Bacteria; phylum Bacillota; class Clostridia; order Tissierellales; family Tissierellaceae; genus Tissierella_B. The sequence goes on from CAZTEN010000133.1 coordinate 560, forward strand.
CTCATTAATATTTTTATAATCATCTACTGTAATAAGTCCTTCATTTTCCAAAGCCGAAACGGCTTGTTTATTATGGACCAATGGTCCATATGAATATACATTAGAACCCACGTTTTGAAGTGTATTCTTAGTCAAGTCTTCAGCTCTTTTTACACCAAAACAGTATCCTGCGTTATCAGCAATTATTATCCTCATATATAAATCTCCTACTTTAAATCATAAATTGATATTAGAATATTTCTGCTAATCTCAGCATAATCCTTGGAATCCTCTTTAGATAAATCAATGGGTTTGCCAATATTTATTTTAACTTTATTAAATAATTTATAATCACTATAAATATATATAGGTAGAACTACTGATTTAGATTTTGCTGTCAACAAACCTATTCCAGGTTTAGCATTATTTAGATCAAATCCTTTTACTCTACCTCCTTCAGGAAATATACCAAGAACTTTTTCATCTTTTAAGATTCTAAGGGCGTTCTTTATGGCAGATATGTCTGAATCACCTCTATCCACTGGAAATATACCTATCTTTTTTAGGATAAATCCTAAAGCCTTATTTTTAAAGAGCTCTTTTTTAGCCATCCAGTATATCTGTCTTGGAAATATAATGGATATCATCAGAGGATCTAGATTATTACTGTGATTTGAACATATAGCTAGTCTACCCTTCATAGGCACATTTTCAAGCCCTTCAACATCAATTCTATAAAATATTCTAAGAACTACATTTACTATGAACCTTGCTACACTATAGGACAATTTATAACCCCCTCTTCACCAAGGAAACAATGAAGTCCACCGACTCATCTATTGTATTATTAGTAGTGTCCAATAAGTATGAACCATCGGTTCTTACTAGAGGAGCGATTTCTCTATTACTATCTATAGAGTCCCTTCTTTCAATATCCTTCATAATTTGTTCTAGTGTAATATTAGTTTCACCATTTTCTAATAATTCCTTATATCTACGTCTGCTTCTTTCTTCAACAGAAGCAGTTATAAAGATTTTAAAGTCTGCATCTGGAAGTACTACAGTAATAATGTCCCTTCCATCCATTATTATGGATTTGGCCTTTGCCAAATTCTGTTGAATTCTTACCATGGCTTCCCTAACTTCCTTAATAGCTGCTACATATGAAACATTCTGACTAATAATATTTTGTCTGATTTGTTCATCAACCATTTCTCCATCAAGATATATATGGTTATCTACAAAATCTATGTAAGTATCTTTCAATAGAGATACGACTTCCTCTGGTTTTTGAGGGTTAAGTCCTTTATTCAAAACTTTTAATGTCAAAGCCCTATACATAGCTCCAGTATCTATATATTCAAACCCTAATATCTTTGCAGCTAACTTTGATATAGTACTCTTTCCTGATCCAGCAGGCCCATCAACAGCTACAGAAATGATTCTTTCCCCCATTTTTTTCCTCCTAAATTATTGAAAATAAAAAGCCACCTATAGGTGGCAATATTAAATCAATACCTTTAATTATATAATATTACCATAATAATTATATATTAAAAGTAGCAACTTAACAAGTAATTTACTTCATTTAATACATCATCAAACGTTCATTCCAGCCAAATATCCGGTAGAAAAAGCTATTTGTAGATTAAAACCTCCTGTAAGTGCATCTACATCCATGATTTCACCTGCAAAGAATAGATTTGGGATAAGTTTCGATTCCATGGTAGATGGATTTATCTCATTAACTGCTATACCTCCTGAAGTAACTATAGCTTCTTCAATAGGCCTGAAACCCTTAAATTCCATAGGGAAATTCTTTAATACAGAGGTTAATCTAGCCCTTTCTTCCTTAGTTATTTGATTTACAACCTTTTCAGGATCTATATTAGAATACTCTATAATCCAAGAAATTAATCCTTGGGGAATCAGGTCATTAAGGGCATTCTTAAGCTGTTTATTATTATACTTTTCAAAATCTTTAATTATTCTGTTATCTAGTTTATCCATATCAAGGGCAGGCTTAAGGTCTAAGGCCAAGCTTATTTTTTGATTTTTTTTGTGTAGATAGTTGCTAGTTGATAAAACAATGGGACCAGAGATACCATAATGAGTAAAGACCATCTCCCCAAATTCCTCGTGGATAAGCTTTTTATCATTGTAAACCTTAAGTGTTACATTCCTTAGAGATAGTCCTTGAAGATTACTTATCCATGGTGCATGGATTTCTATTGGAACTAAAGAAGGTTTTAACTCTACTATAGTGTGACCCATTCGTTTTGCAAATAAATGTCCATCTCCGGTTGAACCTGTAGCAGGATAAGATTTCCCTCCTGTTGTTATAATAATTTTGTCAAATACAAGGCTCTCATCACCAATTGTCACTACAAAAGAGCCATTATTATAAATAATCTTATCAACTTTTGAATTAAGGCGTATATCTACATTGCTATTATTTAGAAATTTAGTAAGTGCCTTTATTACATCACTTGATTTATCACTTTCCGGGAAAATCCTATTTCCCCTCTCAATCTTAGTCTTTAAGCCATAGTTATTTAATAGATTAATAATATCATCATTTGTAAAGGAATAAAGACTGCTATAGAGGAAGTTTTTATTAGTAATTATATTATCAAAAAAATCCTCTATGGGTGCTGCATTTGTTATATTGCATCTGCCTTTTCCTGTTATAAAAAGCTTTTTTCCTATTCTTTCATTCTTTTCAATAAGAACCACTTCTAATCCTCTTGCTGCTGCTGTACCTGCAGCCATAATACCAGCTGGACCTGCTCCAATAACTCCGACTCTAATTTTCATATTTCCTCACTTTTTGTTTTATTTAAAAAATTAAATTAATCTTCTTTATTATATCAAGAATTAATGTATATTACATATCATTTATGATAATATTTTTTATGATATTACTTGCTTAAAAAACAGGAGATAAGACTCCTATTTTTTAAGATTCTATATTATTTTCATCATAGACCTTATATTCCTGCCAAATCTTTTCTAACTCTTCAAAATAAGAGTTAATATCAACCTTTTTTCTCTCACCTAATGCTATTATAAATGCATTAATTAGACTCATTGGTGCTACAAGTGAATCTACAAAGGAAATCATATCACTCTTAGCTATTAAAGATATATCAGCCTTACTTGCAGCCGGAGATATAAGACTATCTGTTAGGCATATTATGGAACATCCCTTGCTCTTTGCATAGTCAAGTGCTTCTATAGTTTTCTTAGAATATCTTGGGAAGGTAATTCCCATAACCACATCATTTTTATCTACTTTAACTAGTTGTTCAAAAACATCATTTGGGCCAGCAGTTATAAGTTTTACATTTGAAAACAAAAATCTAAGATAGAAACATAGATAACCTGCTAAGAATGTTGAACTTCTTAAGCCAATTACATAAATGTTATTGCTTTCCAGAAAAAGATCAGCTGATTTCTTTATTGCATTTCTATCTATTTCAGATATAGTCTTCTTGATATTATCGATATCACTTTCCATAACCTTTGCATAATCATGATCGCCCTTCCCAAGACCTTCAGCTATGGACATTCTTTGGACTGTAGTTAATTTATTCTTTACTACTTCTTGCAGTTCTTTCTGTAATTCCCTATATCCACTATAACCTAAGGTATTTGCGAATCTCACTACTGTAGATTCACTGATGTTTAAAGTTTTACCTAAAGATGAAGCAGTCATAAAGGCTGCCTTATCATAGTTGTTAATCATGTATTCTGCAATAATTCTTTGACCCTTACTCATTCTGTTGAAATTACCTTGAATGGTTTTTAAAAGATTTGGTTTATCGTTCATTAATTTTCACCCTCTAGTTTAATAACTTAAATCCCTCAGTTAACGCAGCTTTATTCAGGTCTTCTGTCCCTTTTGGAACCCTAGTAAGTACAGCTTTTTCTAAAGATTCATTACTAACTACATTAGTAATCCCATTAATTATTCCCAATGCTACAATATTGGCTACCATGGGTTTATTTAATTTTGTAATGGAAATGTTTATTATAGGATACCTATAAACTTTGATATCTTGCCTCTCAGGTAATTCTATAGATTCATCAATTATCAATATTCCCCCACTTCTTAAATCCTTAAGATATTTATCGCATGATTCTTGGGTAAGCGAAAGCAAAACATCGCATTTATTTACCTTTGGATAATCGATTTCAGCTTTATCTATGATAACTTCTGACTTACTAGCCCCTCCTCTTGCTTCTGGACCATAGGACTGTGATTGAACTGCATTAAGTCCATCAATAATAGCTGCTTCCGCAAGAATTATACCACCAGTAATAAGGCCTTGACCACCAGAACCTGATAATCTAAATTCTACACGTTCCATTCTAATCCTCCTTTACGATTGATTTAATCAATTCATCATAAAGCTGTGTAAATTCTGGCTTCGGACTATTGTGAAACTCCCCTATAAGAATTTTTCCTTCTCGTTCTTCATTTGATAATTTATTATAGGCTACTGTATTTATTGAATGATCCCTTAGATAAGTAAGCATTTGTACGGGATCGCCTTTTTTATTCTTTCTTCCATAATAAGTTGGACATGAGGTAATTGTTTCAATTAAAGAAAATCCTTTGTTTTTTATTCCATTTTCCACCTGTTTTTGTATCATATTAGGAGAATAGATAGTACTCCTCGCAATATATGTGGCACCGGCTCCTTTTACTAGGTCACATAAGTCGAAGGCATTATCTAAATTACCATAAGGGGCAGTTGTAGCCTTATGGCCACAAGGTGTAGTAGGTGAATACTGTCCACCAGTCATACCGTAGATATTGTTATTGTATACAATTATTGTTATATCAATATTTCGTCTAGATGCATGGATAAGGTGATTACCTCCTATAGCTGAAGCATCCCCATCACCACTTATTACTATTACATTAAGCTTCGGATTTGCAAGTTTTATCCCAGTGGCAAAAGCCAATGCCCTACCATGAGTTGTGTGTATGGTATTAAAATCTAAATAACCAGATGCTCTAGAAGAACATCCAATTCCTGATACCACACACACATCATCCTTTTTAAGTCCTAATGAATCTATAGCCTTTACTATAGACCTAGTTACTATACCATTACCACATCCAGAACACCATATATGAGGCAGATTCTCTTGTCTAAAATAATCTTTTACCAATTGACTAGGCATTATATCCCTCCTTGACAATAGCTTCAATCTCTTCAGGCTTTATAATATCGCCATTTATCTTTCCATATTTTTTCACAAGAGTATTTTTACCGGCAATTCTATCAACCTCTAAGAAATATTGTCCTGCATTCATCTCTACTACTATAATCCTTTTAACATTCTTAGAAAGTTCTAAAAGCTGCTTCTCAGGAGAAGGCCATAT
>CAZTEN010000134.1:0-5806 GCA_964612495.1 uncultured Tissierella sp.
TTTCATCCATAAGGGCTTGGTTTACTGCTTGAACTATATTAAGTGTATTAGCCATAATACTTACCTCCTTCCAAAAAAGCCTTATATTCATTTAGTTGTTCCTCAAGTTGAGGAGGCATAGTGGCATAATGATATTTGAAAATATCTTCAATCTCTGTATCTGATTTGTTTTCAATGGATTCAAAGGTTGCCATAACCTCTTCTTCAAGGTCCTTCTTAATCCTTTCTTCCAATTTATCAGTTAAGAGGTCTTTTTCTTGAAGGTAAAGCCTAAATCTCAAAAGGGGATCCTTCTTTTTCCATTCTTCAACTTCTTCCTTTAACCTATATTTACTTGGGTCATCTGAGGTAGTATGGGCACCTAAGCGATAGGTGTATGCTTCAATTAGGGTTGGACCTTTGCCGTTTCGTGCCCTATCAACAGCAGCTTTTGTAGCATTGTACATGGCAAATATATCGTTTCCGTCAACTAAGATACCTGGAATTTCATAGGCTATGGCCTTTTGTGCAAGGTTTTTACTCATGGTTTGAATTGCTCGTCTAGTAGATATGGCATATTGATTATTTTGAATGAGAAAGACTACAGGCGCTTTAAATACAGCTGCAAAGTTAAGGGCTTCGTGAAAATCTCCCTCAGAGGTTCCACCATCACCTACGAAGGCCAAGACAACTTCCTTTTGGCCCTTAATATTGTTAGCCATACCTATACCTACAGCATGCTGCAATTGAGAAGCAATAGGAACTGAGATAGGAAGGATTTTAATATCATCTATATGACTTCCCCATTCATTTCCATACCAATAAAGATAAATATGTTTAAGTGGAACTCCCTTAATAAGCCATGCCCCTAACTCTCTAAAGGCAGGAACAAGCCAATCACCTTTCTCCAAAGCATATGCACTACCAATTTGGGCACCTTCTTGACCTGTATTTGGAGCATAGGTCAGCATTCTGCCCTGTCTTTGATAGGATAATGCCTTATCATCGATAATTCTCGTATATAGCATGGTTTTATAAAGATAGATTAATTCTTCATCTGTAAAATCTGGGATGTCTTCTTCTTTGAGGACCTTCCCATTTAAATCTAACACTGAGTATTGAATATTATCTAGGGGATTATAATCTTCAAGTCGCATAAGTAACCTCCTTAGAATCTAAGTTTCTTTGATGAGAGTAGTTATCACCTTTAGTATATTTATCTCCTTAATAGACTTGGTCTAAACATTAATATATATTAGACAAGGTCCTTTATCATTTTTAAATTTAATGTATGAAAATCCATAAAACAAACAAAATAAGCAAGAAGGACCTTACAGAGTTTATGAAATAGTTAATAAAACAAAAATGAGGTGAGAATATGGCTAAAAGAATGAAAAACCCCAATGCAGCAAAAGCACTTGAAGAGCTAAAGTTGGAAATAGCTCAGGATTTAGGTATTGAGAATAATATAAACACTTCTAATGACCCAGTAAATAATATATTTACTGCAGGTTCTGTAGGTGGTTTGATGACAAGAAGATTGGTGGAAATGGGTGAAAAGGAATTAATAGAAAAGCAGGAATAAATAGTATGGAAGGATCTTGATAAAGCCAGTATGGTTAAAACTATGCTGGTTTTTCCTTAGTCCAGCAATTACCTATGATATTTTAAGTGTTAAGTTTCTTAAAGAAGGGTAAAAGAACAATATTAGAAAATTAGGAGGGAATTCAATGTCACAATATCATGAACCCGTAGAAAAGTTAGATGAAAAGGCTTTAAACATATCTAGAGCATTAAATAGCTTAAAGGAAGAGATTGAGGCAGTGGATTGGTATAACCAAAGGGTTGTGGCAAGCCAAGACCCTGAATTAAAAGCAATTATGGCACATAATAGAGACGAGGAAATTGAACATGCTGTAATGAATATAGAATGGCTTAGAAGAAATATGGATAAGTGGGATGAAGAATTGAGGACATACTTATTTACTGAAGGTCCTATTACAGGGATTGAAGGTGGGGCTACAGGAGGAGGTTCAAAAGCAAGTAAAACAAGTTTAAATATTGGAGATTTAAAATAAGAGGAGGAGTATATATGTTATATAGGGATAAGGCCCCGATATCGAGTGAAGCTTGGTCTGAAATAGATGAGAGAGCTAGCCAAGTATTAAAAGCATACCTCTCAGCAAGAAAGGCAGTAAGAGTTAATGGACCTATGGGTCTGGATTTCAATGTAATCACTGAAGGCAGATTAACTGATATTCAAAATAAAGATGGGGTAGACTTTGGAATCTATGAGGTTAAGCCGCTAATTGAATCAAGAGTAGAATTTAATTTAGACCGATGGGAACTGGACAATATAGAAAGAGGAGCTAAGGATATAAACTATGAGCCCTTAGAATATGCAATGAAGGAAATCGCCCTATTTGAAGACAAGGCAATCTATAAGGGATTGGAGGGGGGCAGAATCCAAGGTCTAGACCAAGTTAAGACTACTAAGGATATTCCATTTGGGAAAAATTCTACTGATATTTTAGATGCAGTTATAAGTGGGTCTATTGAACTTAGAAAGGCTTTTGCTGAGCCCCCATTTGTATTGATTGTAAATCCTGAAATCTATAGGAGGATATTACTAGCTGATTCTGAATATCCACTTATAAAGAAGATTATGAAGTTAATTGGAGGAAATATTATATTTAGCCATAGCTCAGATGGTGGGTATTTATTACCCTTTAATAATGGGAACTTTGAATTAACCCTAGGCAGAGACTTTTCAATAGGATATCAAAGTCATGATGATGAAAGGGTAAAATTCTTTGCAACAGAGTCCTTTACCTTTAGGGTATTAGATACAAGCCTAATTGTAAAGTTTACAGTTTAATCAAATATTTTCCACTATTATTTTTTGTATATTATATATAATATCTGGAATAATAAAAACGAGGCTAAAGAACTAAGTGTTCTTATACTCAATAAATGTAACTAAAAAATACAGGTGTTGGTTTGTCTAATAGTTACAATTTTTAATTAAGAGTTGCAACAAGAGGAGACTGAGAATGAAGAATAAGCCTAAACCAGATGACAGAAGAGATAATGTGGAAAAAATTCAGTACAATATCGATCATACAATATCCAATTACAGGGCTACAAAGGATTTGATTGATGAGACTGATGATGAGAAACAAAAAAGAGAATTGATCGAGAAGAATAAAAGAAGACAGCAATCTCTTTCAGGTATGAGAGAGGAAATAAGAGACGAAGCAAAAGCAAGGGAAAAAGGATATAAGTAGGGAAAAAGCCAGGAGATAATCCTGGCTTTACATATTAGTTTTTAAATACAAGCTTTGCAATATCTACTCCTTCACGAGCATCTTTTGCATAGTAATCTGCACCAATCATTTGAGCATATTCGGGCGTTAGAACTGCTCCTCCTACCATAATCTTAGTATTTGGTAGGTCTTTCTTTATTGCTTTTATAGTAGACTCCATAGTAGCAACCGTAGTTGTCATAAGAGCGCTTAGGCCTACCAATTGTATATCCTCATTTTTGGCATGGGAGACAACAGTTTCTATAGGTACATCTTTTCCAAGGTCAATCATTTCATAACCATAGTTTTCAAGGATTAATTTTACGATGTTTTTACCTAAATCATGAATATCTCCTTGAACAGTAGCTAAAAGTATCTTTCCATAACTTTGTTTTTCTGAGCCTTCTCGAAGGGTCTTTTCCTTAATTACTTCAAAGGATTTCTTTGCTGTTTCTGCACTTCTAATTAATTGAGGCAAGAAGATTTCCTTCTTTTCATATCTCTCTCCAACTATATCTAGAGCTGGGATAATAAATTGATTTACCACATCTAAGGAATCTAAGCTACTTAGAAGTTCTTCTGTTTTTTTGCCTGCTTCGTCCTTTAAACCCTTTATTACTATATCTTTTAAATCCAATTCAGAAGCCTTTACTGGCTCACTTTGACTTGTAGTTGCGCTGTAATTCTCAAGGTAATCACTACAGCCCTTGTCTTGATTTGCCAATACCTTAAAGGCGCTTATGACCTCCATAAGTGCCTGATTAGTAGAGTCTGTAATAGGGGCATCTAAGCCATAGCCTAAGGCCATAGCCAAATAGGTGGTGTTTATAATTCTCCTATTAGGGAGTCCAAAGGATACATTACTAGTTCCTAGAACTATTTTTACATTATATTTGGATTTTATTAGAGGTATTGCCTTAAGGGTCTCCAATACATTTTCTTGTTCTGCTGATGCGGTTAAAACTAATGGGTCTATAAGTATATTCTCTTCAGGAATACCATATTCTTTAGCCCTATCAATGATCTTACTTGCAATTTCTAGTCGTTTTTGTGCAGTCTTAGGAATTCCGTCTTCATCCAAGGTAAGTCCTATTACAAGGGCACCATATTTTTTAACTAAGGGCAATATATCATCCATATTTGATTGTTTTCCATTTACAGAATTGATAATAGGCTTTCCGTTATAGATTCTAAGAGCAGCTTCAATTACTTCTACATTAGCACTATCAATTTGTAAGGGAAGGGATAGTATGGATTGAACTTCAGTTATAGCACGGGTCATGATATTTTTCTCATCTATACCTGGAAGACCTACGTTGATATCCAATATATCTGAGCCTGTTTCCTTCTGGGATATGGCTTCTCTTATTATATAGTCCATATCCTTATTCTTAAGGGCTTCCTTAAGCATTTTCTTTCCGGTAGGATTGATTCTCTCCCCAATTATCTTTACCTCTTCACCTATTACTACAGTTTCTGTAGCAGATGAGCAGGCAGCAAGCCTTTTAACTAGAGGCTGTGATGGTTTTAGGCCTTGAAGTTTTTCTCTGATAGTACTTATGTACTCAGGTGTGGTTCCACAACACCCACCAAATATGGATACTCCGTTTTTAGCCATAATTCCTATTTCACTACTAAATTCTCCAGGCTCAATATCATATTCAATCAAACCTCTACCAGACTTAGGAAGACCTGCATTTGCTTGAACCATTACCGGTATTTGAGAATATTTTAGTATTTGATCTACAATTGGTTGAAGGTCCCCGGGACCCTTAGAGCAGTTAACACCAAGAACATCTGCCCCTAAGCCTTGGACTACATTGACCATGGTGATAACATCGGTTCCAGTAAAAGTCCTATACTCATCTTCAAAGGTCATAGTACATAATACTGGGAGGTTTGAATTCTCCTTAACTGCTAATATAGCAGCTTTTACCTCGTAGAGGTCGCTCATGGTTTCAATTAAAATCAAATCGGCTCCAGCTTCCCTACCTGCAAGTACTTGTTCCTTAAAGATTTCATAAGCTTCATTGAAGCTAATAGTTCCAAGTGGAGATAATAGTGTCCCTATAGGGCCTATATCTAGAGCTATATATTTATCAGTGTTTTTACCAATAGCCTTTTTAGCTATGGATACAGCCTCTTTAATTACTTGGTCTACACTATATCCGGAATCTTTTAGCTTAAGCCTATTTGCTCCGAAGGTATTTGTGGTTATAATATCTGCCCCTGCTTGGAGATATTTTTCGTGTATATTTTGTATTATTTCTGGACGTGTAATATTATAGCTTTCAGGCAATTCGCCTAGTTTTAAGCCTGCATGTTGGAGCATGGTACCCATTGCTCCGTCAAAAAATAAAAATTCATTCTTTAATCTATCTAGCACAAGAATCTTCTCCTTCTCTAGAAAATGAACAGTTTCCATAAAGGTTGCAACTGCTACATTTTCTTATAGTAATTTTTTTATCCTTAGTTAGACCTATAAAGGCAGTTACGGATTTTCTAGGTAGAAGGATAGATGA
>CAZTEN010000135.1:0-5740 GCA_964612495.1 uncultured Tissierella sp.
GGTAACTCCAAAGGGTGAAACTGAACTTACTGCTGAAGAAAGACTTTTAAGAGCTATCTTTGGTGAAAAGGCAAGAGAGGTAAGGGATACATCTTTAAGAGTGCCTCATGGAGAATCTGGAATTATAATTGATGTAAGGATATTTACAAGAGAAAATGGCGATGAACTTCCTCCTGGAGTTAATCAGATGGTAAGAGCCTATATAGCTACTAAGAGAAAAATCAACGTTGGAGACAAAATGTGTGGTCGTCACGGTAACAAGGGTGTTATCTCCAGAATACTTCCGGAAGAAGATATGCCTTATTTGCCAGATGGTACACCTGTACAGATAGTATTGAATCCTCTAGGCGTTCCTTCTCGTATGAACCTTGGCCAAGTATTGGAGGTTCACTTAGGATTGGCTGCTAAGAAACTTGGATGGCACGTAGCAACCCCGGTATTTGACGGTGCTAATGAGCAGGATATAATGGATGCCTTAACAGAAGCTGGATACCCAGAGAGTGGAAAAATTCAGCTTAGAGATGGGAGAACAGGGGAAAATTTTGACAAGCCTGTTACTGTAGGATATATGTATATGCTTAAGCTTCATCACTTAGTTGACGATAAGATACATGCTCGTTCTACTGGACCATATTCACTTGTAACTCAGCAGCCCCTTGGCGGAAAAGCTCAGTTCGGGGGTCAAAGATTCGGAGAGATGGAAGTTTGGGCACTTGAGGCTTATGGTGCTTCCCATACTTTACAGGAAATACTGACGGTTAAGTCTGACGATATAGTCGGAAGAGTTAAGACCTATGAAGCTATTGTAAAGGGTGAAAATATTCCTGAACCAGGAATTCCTGAGTCCTTCAAGGTATTGATAAAGGAACTACAGTCTTTATCCCTCGATGTAAAAGTGTTGTCTGAAGATAAGGGAGAAGTTGAAATCAAGGAGTCCTTAGATGATGATTTATCTGATTTGGATATGATTGGAGATGAAATATCTTCTGATAGTTTCGATGAAGATGATGACGACTACTTAGATAAGAATGGCAGTTCTAAGAAGAGAACTGTAGCTGAAATACCTTTAGGATTTCTATTAGAGGAAAATGAAGAGGATGATATAGAAATCGAAGAGGACGATTTAGATGATGAGGAAGATTTGGATTAGTATAGTTAGATTAGTTAAAAATTATATTAAAATGGAAGGAGAGATACTCCTTGTTTGAAACTAACACATTTGATTCAATAAAAATTGGCTTAGCATCTCCCGAAAAGATTAGACAATGGTCTAAAGGAGAAGTGAAAAAACCAGAGACAATTAACTATAGAACCTTAAAGCCTGAAAAGGAAGGATTATTCTGCGAAAAGATATTCGGACCAACTAAGGACTGGGAATGCCACTGCGGTAAATACAAGAGAGTAAGATATAAGGGTGTAGTATGTGATAGATGTGGTGTTGAAGTAACCAAGTCTAAGGTTCGTAGAGAGAGAATGGGGCATATTGAGTTAGCTGCCCCTGTATCACATATTTGGTACTTCAAGGGCATTCCATCAAGAATGGGATTGATTCTTGATATGAGTCCTAGAGCTCTGGAAAAAGTGCTATATTTCGCATCATATATAGTAATAGAAGGTGGAGATACTGCACTTTATGAAAAACAGCTTTTGACTGAAGCTGAGTATAGAGATGCATATGATAAACATGGTAATAAATTCAAGGCCATGATGGGTGCAGAAGCTGTTAAAGCTTTGCTGGCAAAAATAGATTTGGAAACAGAATCCAACGATTTGAAGGCTCAGCTGAAGGATGCTTCCGGGCAAAAGAAAATTAGAATTACTAGAAGGCTTGAAGTAATAGAAGCCTTTAGGAAATCAGGAAATCGCCCTGAATGGATGGTTTTAGATGTAATTCCTGTAATACCACCTGATTTGAGACCTATGGTACAGCTGGATGGTGGTAGATTTGCTACCTCTGATTTGAATGATTTGTATAGAAGGGTAATAAACAGAAATAATAGATTGAAAAGACTTCTTGATTTAGGTGCTCCCGATATCATAGTTAGAAATGAGAAAAGAATGCTTCAGGAAGCTGTAGATGCATTAATAGATAATGGTAGAAGAGGAAGACCTGTTACAGGTCCTGGAAATAGACCGCTTAAATCATTATCGGATATGCTTAAAGGAAAACAAGGTAGATTTAGACAGAACCTACTTGGGAAGAGAGTTGACTATTCAGGTCGTTCTGTTATCGTAGTAGGTCCAAACCTTAAATTCTATCAATGCGGTTTACCTAAAACCATGGCCTTAGAATTATTTAAGCCATTTGTAATGAAGAAGTTAGTTCAAGAAGGGCATGCACATAATATCAAGAGTGCAAAGAGAATGGTTGAAAGGGTTAAGCCTCAGGTTTGGGATGTCTTGGAATCTGTAATTAAGGACCATCCTGTACTTTTAAATAGAGCACCAACACTCCATAGACTTGGCATTCAAGCTTTTGAACCGGTATTAGTAGAAGGCAAGGCTATAAAGCTTCATCCTTTAGTTTGTACAGCATATAATGCTGACTTCGATGGGGACCAAATGGCAGTCCACGTTCCGCTTTCTACAGAGGCTCAGGCTGAAGCTAGATTGTTGATGCTTTCCACAAACAACATACTGGCACCTAAGGATGGAAAGCCAATAACAACACCAACACAGGATATGGTACTAGGAAGCTATTATTTAACTGTTGATGGTATAGGCGAAAAAGGTGAAGGGAAATATTTCAAGGATTATGATGAAATGTTCCATGCTTACTCCAATGGAGATGTAGGAATTCATGCCAGAGTCAAAGTAAAAATTAGATTAAATCCTGATGATAGAGGGCAATTAGTTGAATCTACAGTGGGAAGATTTATATTTAATGAAAATGTTCCTCAGGATTTGGGCTTTGTTGATAGAGATAAGGATAAGTATTCCCTTGAAATTGATAAAGTTGTAGATAAGAAGTTCCTAGGTAAGATCATAGAGAAATCATATAATAAGCATGGAAACATAGTCACTTCTACACTGTTAGACCATATAAAGGAAACTGGTTTTAAGTATTCCACAATAGGTGCTATATCCGTATCTATGGGAGATATTGTTATACCGGATGCAAAATATGATTTGATTAAAAAAGCTGAGCAAGAAGTAGATAAGCTTGAAAAATCATATCGTAGAGGTCTGATAACAGACGAAGAAAGATATGAAAATGTAATAAACGTATGGAACAATACTACAGAAGAGGTTACAGATGCCTTAATGGATAATTTGGACCCAATGAATAACATCTATATCATGGCTCTTTCTGGAGCGAGAGGTAGTAAGAACCAGATAAGACAGCTAGCAGGTATGAGAGGTCTGATGGCCAGTGCATCTGGTAGAACCGTTGAAATTCCTATAAAATCTAACTTTAGAGAGGGACTTTCAGTACTAGAGTTCTTCGTATCAACCCACGGTTCCAGAAAGGGACTTGCCGATACGGCTCTTAGAACGGCTGACTCAGGATATCTAACAAGAAGACTTGTTGATGTAAGCCAGGATGTAATTGTTAGAGAAATTGACTGTGGTACAGATGAATTTTTATCTGTAAAAGCATTCAAAGATGGCAAGGAAGTCATAGAGGACTTAAAGGATAGAATTGAAGGAAGATATGCATTTGAAGAGATTACACATCCTGAAACAGGAGAGATTATCATTAAGGAAAATGAATTGATAACTGAAGAAATTGCCGAATATATAGAAAAAGTTGGGATTCTAGAAGTTAAGGTAAGATCTGTCCTTGGATGTAAGGTTAAACATGGAGTTTGTGCACACTGCTATGGAAAGAATCTTGCTACAGGAAGCAAGGTAAATATTGGTGAAGCAGTTGGTATAATTGCTGCTCAGTCAATAGGAGAGCCGGGAACACAGCTTACAATGAGAACATTCCACACTGGTGGAGTTGCAGCAGCAGCCGATATAACTCAAGGTCTTCCTCGTGTTGAGGAACTTTTTGAGGCTAGAAAGCCAAAAGGATTAGCTATTATTTCAGAAATCGGTGGTACTGTAGCTATAAATGAAGTTAAGAGAAAGAAGGAAGTAGTAGTTACTGCACCTGATGGAGAAACTGGAACCTATGGTATAGTATATGGGGCTAGATTAAAGGTAAGACCAGGGGACATTGTTGAAGCTGGAGACGAATTGACAGATGGTTCAGTTAATCCGCATGATATTCTTAAAATCAAGGGTATGAGGGGAGTTCAGAATTATTTAGTTAAGGAAGTTCAAAGGGTTTATAGAATGCAGGGTGTTGACATAAATGATAAACATATAGAAGTTATAGTCAGACAGATGTTATCAAGAGTTAAAGTTGAAGATGCCGGAGATACTGATATTCTTCCGGGAAGTCTCGTAAGCTTCCATGAATTTGAGGAATCGAATCAGAAGATTGTTGAAGAAGGAGGATTGCCAGCAATAGGAAAGAGAACTTTACTTGGAATCACAAAGGCTTCCTTGGCTACCGACTCATTCCTTTCAGCTGCATCATTCCAAGAGACTACAAGAGTTCTTACCGAAGCTGCAATAAAGGGCAAGGAGGACTACCTGATTGGACTTAAGGAAAATGTAATTATTGGTAAGCTTATACCTGCCGGTACCGGTATGAAGAAATATAAGAATATAAAAATAAAGTCTGAGGAAAATATTGAACTTCTAGAGGAAAATTTAGTTGACACTGAAATACTCCAATGATAAAATGTTTAAGTGTGCAAACTCGAAATGACTTTTTACAACATAAAGATTATGTGGACTTTAGTCCACATAATCTTTAAGGTGTTTAAAGGAGGAGATTGTTTTGCTATCAAAGCTTAGTACAAATAAGAAAATTGTAGGTGCAAAACAAGTAAAAAGAGCGCTTAACTCTTCGCTTGTTGATGTTGTTTTCATAGCAGATGATGCTGAGAAGAAGGTCATAGAAGAGATTGAGGAGCTTAGCAACACCAAGCAAATCCAAATAATCCGTGTTAATACTATGGAAAAACTGGGTAAGGCTTGTGGCATTGATATTAATGCAGCAGTAGCTGCGTTATTAAAATAAAAAGAAGGAGGTGCCTTGATGCCAACAATAAACCAATTAATTAGAAAAGGCAGAGAAAAAGTTGTTTACAAATCAAAATCACCAGCTTTAGGAGTGAATTTAAATACTCTTAAAAAGAAGGAAACTACAGTAAATTCTCCACAAAAAAGAGGAGTATGCGTAGCTGTTAGAACTGTAACTCCAAAGAAACCTAACTCAGCTTTGAGAAAGGTAGCAAGAGTAAGACTTACTAACGGTTTTGAAGTAGCCGCATATATACCAGGAATTGGACACAACCTACAAGAACATAGTGTTGTACTAATAAGAGGTGGTAGAGTTAAAGACCTTCCAGGTGTGAGATACCATATTGTAAGGGGTACCTTGGATACTGCAGGCGTTGACAAAAGACAACAAAGCAGATCCAAATATGGTGCAAAAAGACCAAAGGTTAAGAAGTAATTAAGAGTGCTTAAAATGCAGGATTCAGTCTGTTTAATATAGATGCATTTTGGCGCACACGGCTAATGGCCGAGTACCTATGAATCGACTTTAATAGTTAAGGAGGGAAGTAAAAGTGCCAAGAAAAGGACATATACAAAAAAGAGAAGTTATGCCAGATCCAATTTATAATGATCTAATCGTAACGAAATTAGTAAATAATATTATGCTTGATGGAAAAAA
>CAZTEN010000136.1:0-2566 GCA_964612495.1 uncultured Tissierella sp.
ACCGCGCTAAGGAGATTGGAAAAGTCGCCCAAGGATTTCTATACTGTGTGTCGTCTCTCGGTGTTACCGGGGTACGTGACAAGCTGACAAGTGATATTGCATCCGCAATAAAGCTCGTGCGTGAAGTATCAGATATCCCTTGTGCTATTGGGTTTGGCATATCCACGCCTGAGCAAGCAAAGCAAATGGCATATTTCGCCGACGGAGTCATCATCGGCAGTGCAATCGTGAAGATCATCGCAGAACATGGTGTAAACAGCATCGAACCTGTTACAGCTTACGTCTCGCAAATTAAAAAAGCAATAATGGGGACATTATGATATAATGAGGTGTAGATGTCCCCATTAAATGAGGATTGTAGTAAATTTGTGAAAGCAGGTGTTGGATGAGTTTAAGAAAGATTTTATTAGCCTTAGTCTTGTTAGCTGTTGTATTTTCAATATATAATTATAACCAGATAAGTAAGTATTATATAAATAAGATTAACCTTAAATCAAATAAGCTTGTTGAGCCCATAAGAATAACTCAGATTACTGATTTTCATTCTAACCAAAATATTAATCTAGATGACTTGTTTGAGGATATAAAGGACTTCAATCCCCATATGATTTTGCTTACGGGGGATATAATAGATTATAAAACTAGGGACTTTAGTCTGGCTGCAAAAATATTGGAGCAGTCTAAATCAATAACTAGTAGGGTGTTTTTCATAAATGGGAATCATGAAATACGTAATAAATATTATAGGGAATTTCAATTATTAGTGGAGAAAAGTGAAATAACTATATTAGATGATAATTGGCAAGTTCTAGAGCTAGGAAACAATAAAATAAAGCTATTTGGCGCATCCTTCTATGCTGGTAAAGATGATTATGGAAAACTATTTAAGGATATAAATCCTCAAGAGTATAATATACTCTTATCTCATTCACCTAATAGACCTATTAACTATTTAGATGAAGATACAGATTTAATACTATCAGGTCATACTCATGGTGGACAGGTAAGATTACCCCTAATAGGTGGAATAATTGCACCGGGTCAAGGAGCTTTTCCTAAATATGATAAGGGAATATTCCAAATTGGAAACACTCTTCTATATATAGACAGTGGGCTTGGAAATAGCGTATACCCCATAAGGACCTTTAATAGGGTACAGATTACTAACATAACTATTGAGTGAAATTATCTTGTTTATAGCAAAAAAATTAAAAATATAATTTGGAGGTACTCGATGGAAAGAAAAATAGAAACAAAATGTATACATGAAGGGTGGAAACCCAGTAGAGGAGAGGCCAGACAATTACCAATTTATCAAAGTACAACATTCAAGTATGATACCAGCGAAGAAATGGGGAAGTTATTCGACTTAGAGGCAGAAGGTTATTTCTATACCAGACTGCAAAATCCGACTAATGACGCTGTAGCAGCAAAGATATGTGCTTTGGAAGGTGGATTTGCAGCAATGCTTACTTCATCGGGACAAGCAGCAAATTTCTATGCTATATTTAATCTTTGTAGTGCCGGTGACCACTTTATTGCTGCTTCTTCTATTTATGGCGGAACCTTTAATCTCTTTAATGTTACTATGAAAAGAATGGGTATAGATTGTACCTTTGTAGATCAGGATTTACCGGAAGAAGAGCTGGAAAAATATTTCAAGCCAAATACTAAGGCTGTTTTTGGTGAGACTATAACAAATCCAACCCTATCCATATTAGACTTTGAGAAGTTTGTTAGATTAGCCCATTCTCATGGTGTTCCTTTAATTGTAGATAATACATTTGCTACCCCGATTAATTGCAGACCTTTTGAGTGGGGAGTGGATATTGTAACACATTCAACCACTAAGTACATGGATGGCCACGGAATTGGTGTTGGTGGTTGCATAATAGATAGCGGTAATTTTGATTGGATGGCCAATGCTGAAAAGTTCCCTGGCTTGACTACTCCGGATGATTCCTATCATGGATTAATCTATGCAGAAAGATTTGGGAAAGGTGCATACATCACTAAAGCAACTGCACAATTGATGCGTGATCTTGGAGCTATTCAGTCTCCTCAAAATGCATTTTATTTGAATAACGGATTGGAATCACTTCATCTTAGAATGAAAAGACATTGTGAAAATGCTTTGGCAGTAGCTCAATTTTTAGAAGGCCATGAGAAGGTTGCATGGGTTAATTATCCCGATTTAGAAAGCAATAAGTACTATGCGTTAGCCAAGAAATATTTACCTGATGGATCCTGTGGTGTATTGTCATTTGGTATAAAAGGCGGAAGAGATATTTCTATAAAGTTTATGGATAAGTTACAATTAGCATCCATAGTAACTCATGTTGCGGATAGTAAAACATGCCTTTTACATCCAGCAAGCCATACTCACAGACAGCTTACTGATGACCAGCTAAAAGAGGCAGGAATTGCTCCTGATTTAATTAGATTTTCAGTAGGT
The DNA here is from genome assembly GCA_964612495.1 of uncultured Tissierella sp. Taxonomy (GTDB): domain Bacteria; phylum Bacillota; class Clostridia; order Tissierellales; family Tissierellaceae; genus Tissierella_B. The sequence goes on from CAZTEN010000136.1 coordinate 2,456, forward strand.
GTTGAAAATGTTGATGATATTATTGCCGATTTGCAACAGGCATTTGAGCAGATTTAACTATTAAAACTGACTACTAAGTACTAATCACCCGCCTCGTTTCAGTGGTGTGAT
>CAZTEN010000136.1:2576-4960 GCA_964612495.1 uncultured Tissierella sp.
TCTGGAACATGGTCCTTAATGGGGGTGGAACGTTCTGAGGCGGATTGTTCGGCTCAAAGCAGGGCGCATAATTTTACCAATGAAGGCGGGTATGAATATCGCTTCCGTTACTTAAAGAACATAAAGCCTATAATAAAAGGTTTTATGTTCTTTTTTTATTAGACAATGGTATTATGTGGGTGTAAAATGAAAGTAGGCCAAGTAGTAATTGAAGGTGGGTTTAAATAAACTTGAGTTAATTAGAAAGGATGCATATATGTTAAAAGTTGAGCTAGTAGCTAAAAATATTGATTCCAATAATATACTAGAAAAGATTCCGGCAGATAATCCGATTGTGGGTTTTTTAAAAAAAATAATTAAAACCATTCCTTCCATATTCCTTCCTCTTGGTACTTTTATTTTTGATGTTCCCATTGTAAAGAGGAAGATAATACACGGATTAAACGACCTTTTTATTGAGAAAAAATTAACACTTAAGCTTGTAGGAATGGATAGCAAAAAAGTAGAAAGAGAGGGACAAAAAATGTTGAAAATCGATTTTTTATTTAATGAGCTTGATTATGAAAGTGTACTGAGTGAGTTGTTAAGGATAATGTTGGAATCCAACTTGAAAAAAGATGGAGAAATAGGAGATACATCAAGATACATACTGGATTTAGAAGAGGTACCATATAACATGCTGAAAGCAGCCCTTGAAACCTTACCACAAGAACAGAAAGACGAAATAGTAACTAAACTTCTTAGAATTAATAAGAATAAGATAATATCCTTGATTAATAATCTAGCCGAAAAGAATAACATAAAGGCAGAATTATCGTCGATGAATGTTACAATGGTAATGGTGCGCTCGAATCCTCGTCCAAATGATTCGAAGTCTTAAATCCTACCGCTTTAACGGGCTTTACTTTAGTAAGCTATGTAAATGGACATTATTCTTAAAATAAATATTTTGCGACTTAAAAGGAGATAGGCTTAATTATGGTAAATAAAATAGTAATAAAAGAAGAATTAACCCAAGAATTAAAAGGGGTATTTATGAAACTTCAAGTGGATCACAGGGAACTATTGCCCGGTATCTATGGTTTATATAATGAGTTATCCGTTTTTGGTAAATGTGAAAGTTATAGCCTTGAAAGAATTTATTATGTAGCTTATACATTAGCCAGTAAAGGTATTGAGTTTACTGTAGAAGTTTAGAAAGGGTTAGTGGACAAAGTGACCACTAACCATATTCATAACTTTCCTCCACTTTTGGTAAGAGTTACACGATTAAAACCGGAAGAAGTATACAGAAAAGGTATAAAAGAGATAGAATACACTGATATATAAATTTAATTAATACTTCAATTAATTATAAATAAACGTGCAGGTACTGAGGAAATCAGAAGAAGTAAAAAAATAAATAAATGGACTAAAAAAGAATTTATGGATTACGATAAAAATATTGGTAAAGTACAAGGTGTAGAAACCAATAGATTCAGTATTTAATATAAGGATAATAAGGTTTGTGTTCATGTAGTTCCCAGAAAGAAGGGTAATTATGATTAGTTTTGAAGAAATGCAAAAAGCAGAAAAGCAACGGGTTAAAATACAATTAGATGATGGTCGCATAGTTATAGGTTATTGCCCTTATGTTGTACCAAAAGAGCCCGGAGAAGATGAGGAAAATGCTATGTTCTTTGACCAAGGGGAAAATAAATACTATATAGAACAACCTGAAATTAAATCAATAGAAATTATCAAATAAAGCACTTTGACAGATGATGTTAAGGTGCTTTTATCATGCTTGGATATAGGGGGTGATATAAATGAGTGATAATTGGAAACACAGAAGCGAAGGTATGAGATGTAAAACTTGCATATGGTTCGCTCCTAAAGAAAGTTTAGATGGAGTAACCAATCTAGGGAGATGTAGAAGACATGCTCCAACAATGAACGGTTATCCTGTTGTATTTGTGAATGATTGGTGTGGAGATCATAAACTAAATGAAAACAACTTTATTGAGCCTTATACTAATAAAGTATCAGAATAACAGGAGGTGATCCTTATATCTTCCAGCGATAGGGTTATCATGCAAGACGATTGAAGGTTACGAAAAATCAAAAAGAACAGCTCAAGAATGGCAAATAAACCTAAGCAAACACATCTATGCAGTCAATAAAGACGGACTCTGGACACATACTAAATTCAGCTACTCTCTCCCTAGACGTAATGGAAAAATGAGTAGGTAAAAAAACAGCTTGTAGAAACAGCTTATAAGCATTGATTCTACTATGGTGCGCCCGGAGGGACTCGAACCCCCGATTTAGCACTGAATCAACAAAGTATAGAAATGGGGGATTGTGTGATTCTATACTTTCCTAACCCAACTTTATTCGTTGTA
>CAZTEN010000136.1:4970-5739 GCA_964612495.1 uncultured Tissierella sp.
TTTTCCAGCTTTATTGCTTCTTCCCTATTATTTGGATTTTTATAATCTTTTTCACCAATTATATCCCTCGTGAAATCCCAAAAGGCAGCTGTTAGATTCGTCTCATTAATAGCAAGTATGACTGGTGGTGTTACTGTTTTAGCAACGATTGCTCCCAGTTCTTCCTTGGTATATACAAAATAGTTGCTTTCGGGCAGTTCTTCAATAAATTTGACATGGAAATTATCATATGTATACAATAAATAGACCAAACGTTCAAGATGTTCGATATATTCTTCTTTCATGTAGTAAACAGATTCTTCACTCATCATATCAGAAAAAGAAACCTTGATTTTATTGGCCTGAATTGATTCCATATCGAATATAGGTATTATTTCGTAAAAGATATTTGTTTGAAGCTTTTTTTTGAAATTCTTTATTCTTTGTTTCTGATACTCAATAAGATTGCTATTGTGGATTCCAATACGCGATAATATCCTCGATGAAACATTTTCAGGCATAGTTAATAATGAGAGCGACTCAGTTTTTATAATGGAGTTGCTTTTTTCTTTTTCAAACTCCTTAAGGGTTTCTAAATAAGGTTCTTTGTCTTTTGTAGTAAAGACCCGCATCAAGGGTTTGCATTGATTGAGATATTGATAGAATTCATCTGCATAAGCCCTGATTGCCTTATGGTTTTTGACCAGCAGATTGGCTGCCTGATGGATGGATTGCCCAACTGAGCTTGATATTACAGCAGAGACGCCTGGCGAGATAAACATCGTTTGTT
>CAZTEN010000137.1:0-1006 GCA_964612495.1 uncultured Tissierella sp.
GACTGTAAGTGGCTATAGTACAATTTATTGGAACAGGAAGACGTAAGACTTCCATTGCTAGAGTTAGATTAGTACCAGGAAATGGTAAAGTAACTATAAATAATAGAGATATAGATGAATTCTTTAATTATGAAACATTGAAAGTTATAGCTAAGGAGCCTCTAGTAATAACTGAGACTCAAGATAAATATGATGTAATTGTTAAGGTAGAAGGTGGCGGATTTACAGGTCAAGCTGGAGCTATAAGACACGGTATAGCAAGAGCATTAATCGAATCTGATCAGGAATTAAGACCTATACTTAAGAAAGCTGGACATTTAACTAGAGATTCTAGAATGAAGGAAAGAAAGAAATACGGATTCAAGAAAGCTAGAAAATCACCACAATTTAGCAAGAGATAATTTTGTATATATTAAAGCACCGATTGATTGTCAATCAGTGCTTTTTTTCTTGTAATCTCATATAATTTAAAAGAGGTGGGATTATGAGGATAATATATATCAGTACCAAATTATTATATACTATAATTATATTTCTAATATTTCTATTTGCTTGTGTAATCATATTTTTCAATGAATATCAAAGGGCTACAGAGATATACCTTCCCATTACTAATAGAATAATTGGAATAGATCCTGGCCATGGAGGAGTGGATCCTGGTGCCTTATCTAAGGAAGGGCTAGAAGAAGATGATATAAATCTACAAATTGCACACAAGTTAAAAAGATATATTGAGCAAAGTGGAGGAATAGCCGTCTTGACTCGTGAAGAGGATAAAGGGCTTTATACTGAAAAATCAACAACTACAAAACAAATGAAAACAGAGGATTTAAAGAACAGAAAGGCTCTAATAGAAGGGTCTGATTGTGAAATATTCTTAAGCATACATCTTAATAGCTTTACAAAACCCAAATATTCGGGAGCTCAAACCTTTTATAGTAAAAGAATTCCGGATAGTCAAAAGCTAGCATACATACTTCAAGATGAACTTAGAAATGTCTTAAAT
>CAZTEN010000137.1:1016-5704 GCA_964612495.1 uncultured Tissierella sp.
TAATAACCGCCTTCCGGAAAACAATGAAGAAGTCTATCTGTTGACCCAAATGGATATGCCTTCAGTACTAATAGAAGCTGGCTTTCTGTCTAATAAAAAAGAGGCGAGGCGATTAAATACATCAGAATATCAGGAAAAAATAGCCTGGTCTATTTATGTAGGTATAATGAAGTATTTCAGTGAAATGGAAGGATAATAATTTAAATAGATAAATATAAGCCCTGTCTGGATTAAGAAAGACAGGGCTTATATTTATCTGCAATTTAATTCTACTAATTAAGGACTACTTCAGCATCTTTAAGATAATCTATAATGCTTAAATGTTGGGGGCATACTTCTTCGCAGGCACCACATTCAACACATTTAGTTGCATCTATATTCTTTTCCTTATATGACTTGTAGGATTCTTTTGATTCTTCAAGCTTATCAAATATATAAACATGGTTATAAAGCTCAAATATATCTGGGATAGCAACTTTAGAAGGACATGGAAGACAGTATTCACATCCTGTGCAACCTACCTTTACCTTATCCTTATATACCTTTGAAACTCTATCTATAAGCTTGGACTCATTTATTGTTAAGCAACCAGGATTACTTGCTTCAGCAATTTTAATATTTTCTACAAGCTGTTCCATAGTGGTCATACCACTTAAGACTAGGGATGCTTCCTCCATGTTAAGAATATATTTTAAAGCCCACTCAGCAGGGGATCTTTTTACAGGGCTTTCATCCCATATTTTTTGAATATCTTCAGGTGCAGTTGCTAGCCTACCACCCTTCACAGGCTCCATTATAACTACATCAATATCCTTACTCTTTGCATAGTTTAGTCCTTCCAAACCAGCTTGATAATCTTTATCTAGGAAATTTAACTGTATCTGGCAGAAGTCCCAGGGATATGAATCGATTATCTCCTTAAATAGTGGAAGTTGGTCATGAAAGGAAAAGCCAATATATTTTATCTTTCCCTTGTTTTTTGCCTCCTCTAAGAAATCAAAAACATTAAGCTTCAATATATTATTCCAAGTTTTCTTATGGAGAGAGTGGAGCAGATAGAAATCTATATAATCAGTTTTAAGCCTTTCAAGTTGCTCATCAAGATACTTTTCAAAATCCTCATATTTTTCAACTAGCCAAACAGGAGATTTAGAAGCCAAGTATACCTTCTTTCTAAGGGAATCATTTAAGAACTTGCCTAGGAAAAGCTCTGACATTCCTTGGTGATAGGGGTATGCAGTATCGATATAGTTTATACCTTTGTCTATAGCAAATTCTAACAATTCTTTTGATTTTTTTTCGTCAATTTTAGATAAATCCTTGTTTAAAATTGGCAATCTCATGCAACCAAAACCCAAAGTTGAAATTTTTATTTGTTTTTTAGTAAAATAACGGTATTGCATATCTGAACCTCCTTATGTATAATGGAGTTATGGTTTATCGGTAAATATTATGAATATTACCGATATTAAACATGATGGATTATATACCATCAATAACTATTATTTGTTTTCTATAGTATAACATAAAATCTGAAAGGAGTGATAAAATGACAGCAAAAAAGACGCCGCTATACGATGAGCACGTTAAGCTTACTGATGTTGTAGAATATGCTGGATGGTATTTACCAATACAATATACTGGACTAATACCAGAGCATGAAGCTGTTAGAAATGCAGTAGGAATTTTTGATGTATCTCATATGGGAGAGATAACAGTTAGAGGGAAGGATGCATTAGCCTTTGTTGATTCTCTTATGACTAATGACATAACAACTATTGTTGACAATCAAGTAATCTATACTTTCATGTGTTATCCAGATGGAGGAGTAGTTGATGACCTACTAGTTTATCGTTATGATAATGAATACATGTATCTAGTAGTTAATGCTGCCAATGTAGACAAGGATTATGCTTGGATACTTAAACAAAAAGGAAATTTCGATGTAGAAATCGAAAACATTTCAGATGCAGTAGGAGAAGTTGCAGTTCAAGGACCTCTTGCACAAAAAACTATCCAAAAATTAACTGATGTTGATTTAGATAATGTGAAGTTCTTCCACCTACAAAGAGATGTTAAAATCGCTGGAGTAAACTGTATGATATCCAGAACCGGATATACAGGAGAAGACGGATTTGAAATCTATGCTGACAACCAAGGAATCGTTACAGTATGGAATGCTGTTCTTGAAGCAGGTAAGGAATTTGGAATTCTTCCAACAGGATTAGGATGTAGAGATACTCTTAGATTCGAGGCTTCCCTTCCACTTTATGGACATGAAATGAATGAAGAAATCAATCCATTAGAAGCTGGATTTAAATACTTCGTTAAACTTGATAAAGCCGGAGACTTTATAGGTAAAGAAGCTCTTAACAAGCAATGGGCTGATGGACTTAAGAGGAAATTAGCTGGATTTGAGCTTCTAGGTAAAGGTATTGCAAGAGAAGGAATGGAAATCCAAAAAGATGGCGTTACTATAGGTCATGTTACAACAGGCTATATGAGCCCAACTCTTAAGAAGACAATAGGAAACGCTTTAGTTGCTACTGAATTTACTGCTCTAGATACAGAATTTGATGTAATAATTAGAAACAAACCTGTAAAGGCTAAGGTAATCAGCAAGAAGTTTCTTAAGAAATAATTAATAAGTACAGTATGAAACAAGTTAAAATTGTTTCTAATACTTAAAAGTCAAATGACTAATAAACAAATAAAAACTAATTTTAGGAGGGTTTATTAATGAAAGTTGAAAAAGGATTATTATATTCAAATGACCATGAATGGGTTAAAGTAGAAGGAGAGGAAGCATATATTGGTATTTCAGACTATGCACAAGATCATCTTGGAGATATAGTTTATGTTGAACTACCAGAAGTTGATGATGAATTAGCTAAAGAAGATTCCTTCTCAGCTGTTGAGTCCGTAAAGGCTGCAGCAGACATTTACATCCCAGTTAGCGGTAAAGTAATTGCTGTTAACGAAGCTTTAGAAGATGACCCAGCTTTATTAAATGCTGATGCATATGCAAACTGGATAATTAAAGTAGCTTTAACTAATAAGGCAGATTTAGATGAATTAATGACAAGTGAGGATTACGAAAAGTTCCTAGCAGAGGAGGCTTAAAATGTACCCATACATCCCTAATACTCCTCAGGACGAAAAAGAGATGTTACAAACAATTGGTCTAGATTCTATAGACCAATTGTTTGATGATATCCCAAAAGATGTTCATTTGACAGAACCTTTAAACATTCCTGAATCAAAGAGTGAATTAGAAGTAACTAACTATTTAAGTAGCTTAGCAAACAAAAACTGCTCAGTTAGTGAAATGACTAACTTTTTAGGGGCAGGTGCATATGATCACTATATTCCATCAGTGATAAATGCAATCATATCCAGAAGTGAATTCTATACTTCCTATACACCATATCAACCAGAAATAAGCCAAGGTACTTTACAGTACATTTTTGAGTATCAGACTTTAATTGCTAACTTAACAGGTATGGATCTTGCAAACGCATCCCTATATGATGGTGGTACAGCTATAACAGAAGCTGCACTTATGGCATGTGCACATTCAAAAAAGGATGAAATTATAGTATCCACTGGTGTAAAACCTGAGGCTAGACAAATTCTTAAGACATATGCACACCAACAACACCTTAAAGTTGTAGAAGTTGAAACTAAAGATGGAGTTACTGATGCAGAGGCTCTAGAAGCTCTAGTTTCTGACAATACAGCTGCAGTTATAGTACAAAACCCTAACTTCTTTGGTGTTCTTGAAGACTTAAAAGGTTTAGGAGAAATAGCACATAAGGGTAAGAAGACCAGCTTTATAGCATCAGTTAACCCAATATCCTTAGCTATATTGAAAAAGCCAGGAGAATTAGATGTAGATATCGTAGTTGGTGATGGGCAACCACTTGGAATTCCACTACAATTTGGTGGACCATATTTAGGCTTTATGGCGACTAAGAAGGATTACATGAGAAAGTTACCAGGTAGAATCATAGGGGAAACTACTGATTTAGATGGTAAGAGATCTTTCGTATTAACACTAGCAGCTAGAGAGCAGCACATAAGAAGAGAGAAGGCTACATCAAACATATGCTCTAACCAAGGCTTAAATGCTTTAGCGGCTACTGTTTATATGGTTACAATGGGCAAAGAAGGTTTAAAGGAAGTTGCAACTCAATGTGCTAAGAAAGCTCATTATGCTTTCAATGAATTAACTAAATCAGGCAAATATAAACCACTATTTGATAAGCCATTCTTTATGGAATTTGCTTTAACATCTGAAACAAGCGTAGAAGAAGTTAACAAGGCTCTATTAGGTGAAAAAATTCTTGGTGGATATGACCTTGGTAAAGATTATCCTCAATACAAAAATGCTTCTCTTTATGCAATTACTGAAAAGAGAAGTAAAGATGAAATCGATAAATTAAGTAGAGTATTGGAGGGGGTTAAATAATGAAAAATTATGATAAGCTAATATTCGAATTATCAAAACCAGGTAGAAAAGCTTATAACCTTCCAGCTCTTGACGTTGAAGATAAAGCATTAGATAGTTTTATACCGGCTGAATACCTAACTGATAAGGAATTAAATTTTCCTGAAGTAAGTGAAGTTGATGTTATAAGACACTATACAAATCTTTCAGATAAAAACTATGGATTGGATACAGGCTT
>CAZTEN010000138.1:0-5702 GCA_964612495.1 uncultured Tissierella sp.
AACAACGGTGTAGACAGTGCCAGCCAGCAGGACAGCGATTTTACGCCATTCCTCAATATCATCAACGAATGGTATGCAAAAGATACGAGCAAGAAAATCCGAGCCGTATTTAAGGCAAAAGGTCAATCAGGTAAACCTCTCTGCACCAATCCTCCCTATGGTTACATAAAAGACCCGGAGGATAAGACACACTGGATAGTGGATAAAGAGGCCGCTACCGTAGTTAAAGAAATGTTCAACCTTTGCGTGAGTGGTCTCGGACCCACCAAGATTGCTAACGAGTTGGAAAAACGGAAAATTGAAAACCCTGTTGCTTATGGTAAAAGAAAAGGCATCGCAGTTCCAGCAAAGCAAGCCTACGATGACCCATATATATGGAGGGATTCTACAATTGCCCGAATGTTATCAAGGCAAGAATACCTTGGACATACAGTGAATTTCAAAACACGTCGTAAATCCTATAAGCAGAAAAAGAAGATAAAGAATGACCCCTCCGAATGGCAGATTTTCGAGAATACGCATGAAGCTATCATTGATGAAGAAACATTCAATATGGGCGAGATGGGCATTCTCTCTGGCATGATGTTCTGTGCGGATTGCGGAAACAAGCTATATCAAGTGCGCGGGCGTGGTTGGGAGCATGAAAAGGAATACTTCGTATGTGCGACTTACCGCAAGAAGAAAGGGGGCTGCAGTTCCCATCAGATTCGCAATGTAGTTGTAGAACAACTATTATTAAAGCATTTACAACAGGTGACCACCTTCGCAAGGGAGCATGAGGATGAATTCATTAGGCTCATGACAGACGCCTCAGAGCGAGATCTGGAGCGGAAACTTAGGGATAGCCGAAAGGAATATGAACAGGCAAAGGTTCGCATTACCACCCTCGACAATATCATCCAAAAGCTCTACGAGGATAATGTTGTAGGCAAAATTTCCGATGAGCGTTTTATGAAGTTGACCGCTACCTATGAAACCGAACAGGCACAACTACAAAACTGTGTTACAGAACTACAGCAATTCCTTGACAGCACAAAAGAGAAATCCCTTAATGCCGAACACTTCCTGACACTGGTACGGAAGTATACGGACATCAAGGAACTGGATGCAGAGATTATACGGCAGTTTATCGAGAAAATCGTTGTCTACAAGGCAGAAAAGGTGGACGGTCACAGGCAACAGAATATTGAAGTGATTTTCAACTGTATTGGAGCAGTGGAAATTCCAAAACAGCAAGAAAAAACGGCATAGCCGATATTAAAACCGACTATGCCGAATTTTTTCAAGGGATTAAGTCCCTTAGAAGCGCCACCTTTGAGCTGGCTTTTTTTACTTAATCTTTAATCTTTTTGTAACCATTAATAAGTGGATATATGTTAGAGTGAAATTAGAATTGACGTCAGGAGGTGATGGATTTTTGGATGAGCTAATAGTCTTAAAAAACTTAAGAAAAGTATATAAGATGGGGGACGAAAAAATTGTGGCCCTTAACGATATAAACCTTAATATCGCTAAAAAAGAGTTCCTTTGCCTAATAGGTACCTCCGGTTCCGGAAAGTCTACTCTTCTAAACATGATGGCCGGTCTTGAAAAGCCTACTAAGGGCGAAATCATCATCAACAATCTTCATATAGAAAAGATGAGCGAAAAGGATGTAACTAAGTTTAGGCAATTAAATATAGGCTTTGTATTTCAGTCCTATAATCTAATTTCTACCCTTTCTGCTATAGAAAATGTAAGCCTGGGACTTACATTTAAGGGGGTTCCTAAGTCTAAAAGGGACACGATGGCAAAGAAGATGCTGGAAAACGTTGGCCTAGGAAACAGGCTACATCACAAGCCCCAGGAGATGAGCGGGGGTCAGCAGCAAAGGGTTTCTATAGCAAGGGCCTTTGTTGATAATCCAAAGATCGTATTTGCCGATGAGCCTACGGGCAACTTAGATACTAAGACTTCTTTTGAGGTAATGGATTTGATTACGGGTATGGCTAGAGAAAATTCACAAACCCTAATTATCGTGACCCATGATACAGAAATCGCTGATTATGCTAACAGGGTAGTATATTTAAGAGATGGGAGCATTGAAAAAATTCATCAAAATGAAATTGTCAGAGGGGGAAGGGTCTAATGAAACGAATTTTAAGTTCCATTTTAACTTTATTGCTTATATTTACAATGATAATGATACCGACTATGGGGTTAGCAGTAGAGCTACCCGATGAAGAGCCCATACCAGGAAATCCAAGACTTTATTTGACCAGCTCAAGAACCATAAACGCAGACCCGGGAGATACTATATCCGTTCCTATAAGCATAGAAAACAACAGCAACGATCCCGCTTACAATATTTCGGTATCGGCTGATATTAGCGGAAATGGTGAAGTATACATAGCCGGTCCCGGATATGATAGCATCTCTTCTTTAAATCCCGGCAGGGAAAGAAAGGTTGATTTCAAGGTAACAGTTGATGAGCGTGCAGAAAGTGGCAATTATACTATGACTTTTGATGTTGAGTATGAGAATGATGGTCTTCCGCCAGCGACCTTGTCAACAAGCGAAAAGGTATATATACGTGTATCTCTTGTAGAAAAAACTCCCCAAGTTAAAGTAACTCGTGTAGACATTATGCCATCCTCCACTATTAATCCGGGGGACAACCTAGTAGTAGGCTTTGAGCTTGAAAACACCGGAGATGGTCCGGCAAAAGATGTAAAAGCTGCTATAAAGGGATTATCCAACGATACCTTTAGCTTACAAACAGGTCTTTCTACTAAAACCGTCAACCTGATTGATAGGGGAAAGAAAAATTATGTATATTTCGAGCTGAAATCATCCAAACGCTTAGCTACAGGTAATTACGAAATGCAGATGGACTTAAGCTATAAGGATGATAAAAACCAGGTCATAACAGAGCCCTATAACTTCTTTGTAAACGTAGCTTCCAACTCTGACAAGGCAGCCAAACTTCTTATACAAAATCTTGCTTATCCAACGGGGTCTATAGGACAAAACAAGCAGGTTAATGTAACCTTTGAGATAAAGAATCAAGGTCAGAGTCGCGCAAAGAATATCATAGTTAGGGCTGAAAGCCAGGACCAGTCGGGACTGGTTCCAAAATCCTTGAGTATGTCCAGGCTCGATTATATTGACCCTGGGACTTCGGTCCCCTTGAAGTTTGAATTCTTAACTGCTAAGGGCGGAGAGACTAAGAATTACCCTATAGAAATAAAAGTGGAATATACGGATGAATTAATCGAGCCGGATTTAAGGGATGGTATTAATCAATTTGTTGGTATATTTGCAGTTGCACCGGAAGAGAAAGACCCCGATGCAAAACAATCAACACCCAAGCTTATCATCGATAAATACAGCTTTGAGCCAAGTCTAGTAAAGGCAGGAGAAAACTTTACTATGAACTTATCCTTCTTTAACACCAACAGCTCAAAGGCAGTTAAAAATATTAAAATATTTCTAACATCAGATGAAAGAACAGATTCAGACAGTAACTCTGCAGGCGGTTCAGTATTTACACCGGTAGACAGCTCCAACACCTTCTATATAGACTCCATTCCTCCTAAGGGAAGAGTTGAAAAGAGAATAACCATGTTTACAGTGCCGGATGCAGCAGCAAAGACCTATACCTTGACTGCAAACTTTGAATACGAGGATAGTCAAGCTAATCCCTTTACTGCTACAGAGCTAATAGGTGTACCTGTCGTTCAGCAATCCAAGCTGGAGACAGGTGAAATCGGGTATCCATTGGAAGCTTATTTAGGACAATCAGCACCTATATCCGTAGAGTTCTTCAATACAGGTAAAGTTACCCTTTATAATATGATGGTCAAAATCGAAGGAGACTTCCAAACTGAAAACGGTCAACTTTACGTAGGTAATTTTACAAGCGGGTCCAGCGAATATTTTGAAGGCTATGTAATTCCAAATACCCCCGGAATGTTGGCGGGAGAAGTAGTATTTAGCTATGAAGACTCCACAGGTCAAGAGCAGGAATTAAGAAAGGAATTTTCTCTTAATGTAATGGATATGCCAATGGAACCGGGATTCCCGGGTGAAGAACCACCTATTGAAGAGGCAGGGGGTATCTTCTCAAATAAGTTGCTTTGGGGTGGCCTTATAGGGCTTATAGCCGTGGTCACCGGGGTAATAGTCCATAAGAAGAGAAAGAAAAAGAAGTTAGAGGCAATGGAAATCGATGACTAGTATAGATTTAATCCGAATGGGTATTAAAAATCTGTGGAGAAGAAAGCTAAGGACATTTCTTACAGTACTAGGTGTAATAATTGGAACTACTTCAATTATTGTAATGCTTAGCCTGGGCTTTGGTCTTTCTCAATCCTTTGAGGACCAAATAGCTCAATGGGGTTCTTTAACCACTATAAATGTCTATCCAAAATGGCAGGACCCTTCTATGCCGGTAGGACAAAAGGTAAATCTAGATGATAAAGCCGTGTCTGCCTTTAAGTTAATAGCTAATGTATCTGCAGTAAGCCCTACAGTAGAAACATATGGAGCTATAATAAACGGAAGATATGTAGCCCAGGTTCCTATAAGGGGAATTGACCCCGATGTAATGGAGGAATTCGGCTTTGAAATCGTCGAAGGAAGATTATTGGATAATAATGATGAGCTTACGGTTCTCTTTGGCGGAGGTATAAAGAACAACTTCTATGATCCTAAAGCCAAGGTCTGGAGGGAGATTAAGGTAGATTTAATGAAGGATCGGATGAGTCTTACCTTAAATCCTAATTATGGTTATGATGTGTCGGGACCAAATACCCCTACCTATAAGGAATATAAGATTAAGACTGCAGGGGTCCTAAATGAAGAAAACTGGGATACCAGCTATGCTGCCTACATGCCCCTCCATGAGGTTCAAAAGCTAATTAAAGAAAAGGAAAAGGCAGAAAATATAAAGCCTCAACCAGGTCAATCAAAAGACCAATATCAGCAGATAAATGTAAAGGTAAATGAGATAAACAACGTTCAGGATGTTCAGCAGGCCATTAAGGATATGGGGCATGAAGCATATAGCTTAAATGACCAGCTGGAGTCCATGAAGAACACTGCAAATATAATCCAAGCAGTTCTGGGTGGAATTGGTGCCGTTTCCCTACTGGTAGCAGCCATAGGTATTACCAACACCATGGTAATGAGCATCTATGAAAGAACTAAGGAAATCGGTGTAATGAAGGTAATAGGTGCATCCCTAAAGGATATAAGGGGATTATTTCTCTTTGAATCAGCCTTAATAGGCCTCTTAGGAGGGATATTGGGAGTTGGCTTTAGCTTTTTAATATCCTTTATAGTAAATAGGTTCAGCGGGTCCTTTGGAAACTACTTTGGACTTGGACCCGAGGCAAAATTATCTATAATTCCAATATGGTTGGTATTTGCAGCCATGGCCTTCTCAGCCCTTATAGGAATCCTATCAGGCTACTACCCTGCCAGACGTGCCATGAACCTTTCTGCATTAGATGCTATCAGAAGTGAATAAATGCTCTAAAAAACAAGAAGGCTGGCTGCAAACTATTCAATTAGTTTGCAGCCAGCCCTTGGTTTTTTATCTTAAGTTTATTTCACTTGCAGTAAAGTCTATACCATCGAAGTATCCGAATACATAGATAGTGTCGTTTGTCTCTAAATCATCTAAATCTAAATTATTGTAGCTATCAGCCGAAATGATT
>CAZTEN010000139.1:0-5675 GCA_964612495.1 uncultured Tissierella sp.
GCTGGCATTGGAAATAAGCTCTCTCAAAAATATTTCCTTATTTGTGTAAATAGAATTAACCATCAAATCAAGAAGTCTTTTAGATTCCGCCTTAAATTCCTTTTTTTCCATAATATCTACTCCTTACTAAATAAATAATTAGCACTCATAAGACTCGAGTGCTAATAATATTTTATACCATATTCTAAATTATGTCAAAGGATTTAAGCTTATTCTTCCTTAGGCTCTTGTTTATGATGGATTATGCTAATCCATTTTTCATCCACCAAGATTCTTCTTACCCGCTTTTCGAAATCTATTCTTGGAATCCATATCTGCCTATCACAGCCAAAACATCTCAATTTGATATCTACACCAGTCCTTAGAATCTCCCACTTATTCTCACCGCATGGATGGCCTTTCTTAAGAGTTACAATATCTCCTACTTCATATTTAAGAATCATGCCTTTCTCCTCCAAATACTATTCTTCTAGGATATGCTTTTTTTATATTTTCCCTTTCGAAGGCTTCCTTAACCATTTTTCTAATTTGCCTCTCCACGTTCCAATGTTCCATGGGTTTAGTTTTAGCAACAATAGTCACCTTTACATCATATTCAGCCAAGTTTGTAATTCCTAGAATACTTGGGCCATCTAAGACATTTTCATTGGTGTCTTTTATCTTATTACATACATCTTCCAATACTTCCATGACCCTATCCACGTTCTCCTCATAGGAAAAGGAAATCTCTACTAGGGCCCTCATGGCACCCCTTGTAGCATTGGTTACCACCTGAATAGTGCTATTAGGCATTATATGAAGCTCCCCATTAAAATCCCTAATCTTAGTGACCCTTAATCCAAGCTCTTCTACAATACCCTCATATCTATCGATTTTTACATGATCACCTACGGCATATTGGTCCTCCAGCAAAATAAAGAATCCCGTAATTATATCTTTAACTAGGGATTGAGCCCCGAATCCAATGGCCAGGCCTCCAATTCCAGCCGTAGCCAGAATAGATGCAGTATTTACATCGAACATCTCCAAGGACGTAATAAGCCAAATAAAATAAAGTACATATTTGATTAGCTTTTTTAAAATCTGTCCTAGGGTATTTGCCCTATTAGTGGAGGAATAGATATTGGTAATCTTCCTATCCTTAAGACCCCTATCTATTAATTTTCCAACTAAGGATACTATGATATTGGTTATTATAAATATAAGCAATATCTTCAATAACTTCCCAAGGATATTCAAGTCTCCACCGGAGTCCTTAAGAATAGAATTTACAAATTGGATTACTTCATTCATTATATCACCACTCAATTTCTGTTACATGCTTTTCCTTACCCTTTATATTATATCTATAAACTCCTTTTATGGCTAGAGCATTATTTTTAACAAGGTCTTTAACCTTATCTAGGTCCTCCAAGGCAAAGAGTATGGAAAGTCCACAGCTTAGAGTTATCTCTCTGGGAGTTGGGATAGTCTTAAATCCTATATCATTATCCTTAAAAATCTTTTCTCCACTTATGGCATGGTGAGTAGAATTAAAAGTTAGTACTACATATTCTTCAATCTTCATTTTATCTCCTAGTTAATATTTATTGTGTTTGCGTTCTTCATCTTTTCATAAATGGCATACATGTTGGAAATACCCCCTATAGCAAGCTTATCCTTAATATTATAATAATCTAAGCATGTACCGCAGGATTGGATATCTACACCATTTTCACTTAAGGCCTTTAAATCATCCAGTACAGGACTTCCCTCACATGTTAAATTAACACCTGAATTGTAGAATACTATATTTTCCGGATAAGGCTCAGTTTCCTTAACCGTATATATAAAGCTTTTAATTAGAATCTTTCCAAGCTCTTCTCCTCCGGACCCCATTTTATCTGAGCCAATGGCAATAGTTGAATTACTTAAATTTTTAACCTTTACCTCCCCAACTACTACATCTCCTTCTTTCTTAACTATTTGGATATGATATTCATCTTCATTCTTCTTATCCACTGTAAAGCTAAGGCCAAGGCTTTGTGCTAACTTTGATATATTTTCCTTAGCTACTTCATTATCAACTATAGTAGTTATACTTCCACCTGTCATATTGTCAAGCTCTTTCTTAGTCAAGATAACCGGTCTTGGGCATAGTTCTCCTCTGCAATCCAATTCTTTACTCATGGCAAATCCCCCTATCTATTTACTCTGAAGTTTATTAACTTCAATATAATCTTCATAATGTAGGGCAATAAAGTCATTATAAGCCCTCAGGTCAACAATTTCTTTTTCCCCAATATATTTTATTATTTCCTTCCCATTTTGTAAAATAGATAAGTTTTTGTTTCCGTAAAGTGCTATAGATTTTTCTAATGGAAGAATCTTTTCATAATCAAGGCCTAAGGCTACTTTCTTCTCAACCCTCCCTCCAAAATCCAT
The DNA here is from genome assembly GCA_964612495.1 of uncultured Tissierella sp. Lineage (GTDB taxonomy): Bacteria > Bacillota > Clostridia > Tissierellales > Tissierellaceae > Tissierella_B. Next base: position 2,425 of record CAZTEN010000139.1, read on the forward strand.
GATTTCAAGCTTATTATCGTAAAGTACATATATTTTATTATCCCCTATATAGGAATCCTTTATTAAAGGAAATTCCTTGGACCACTTAACGTTTCCATTGAGGATTAATCTAAGATTATTATCAGTCAAAAGTAATACCTGGTCATTTATAAAGCTAGTTGAAAAAACAACCTCATCCTCAAAACTCATTTTATACTTCACTTTTCCATTCTTATTGAGGACAAAGAGCTGAGATGTAATATGACTTCCTTCAAGCTTAATAGTTGAATATACATATCTGGATCCATCTGCATTTACCCCAAAGGTAAGAATATTTCCGGGAATAGGTTGATCCAGGACCCTTTCCCCCGCTTCATCGATGATTATAAGGCGTTCACCCTCACCTTTAATATGGGCCATTAGATAAGACCCGCTTTCTTTAATATTGAATATTGGAGTTTGTAACTGTAATCTTAAAATTGTATCTCCCTGACTATTTATCTTGTAAATATCTCCCGTGGATTTATCCATAGCATAGATATAATTTTGGCCTAACAACAAATCCGGCTCCATAAAATAGAAATCCTTAACCCACTTTTGTTCTCCATCCTTATTTAAGAATATCAAAGAACTTTTCTCCCATTTTAATATTGACCCCTTATAGTACTTAAGATTATCTCCGGGATACTCCTTAAATAAGACTAGGTCCATTTCCTTACCGCTAATCTTATCTAAGAAAGAAATAAACTTTTCTTGGTTACCTTCTTGGATAAATACTAATACTATAAGAGCAAATATTATTAGAAATATTTTAAAGCCTTTATTTTTTTTCTTAAAATCTTCCATGTATTCTCCTCCTTGATAAACATACTTAAAATTGTAACTTATATAGGTCAAAAATACTAGAGCTTATGAATTTTTAAAGTTTAGATTTGAAAATTAGGAATTATCTGATATACTAATTGTATCCATACAGAGGAGTGTTTTTATATGAACAGAATAATCTTAGATAGGAATCTGAGCAAGCCACTTTATATTCAGCTCTATGAGGGAATTAAAAGTCTAATAGAAGAAAATACCCTTGAATATGAAAAGCTGCCCTCTATTAGAATCCTTTCAAAACAGCTTTTCGTCAACAATGTGACAGTAATCAATGCCTATAAACTTCTTGAGCAAGAGGGATATGTATATTCAGTAGAGGGAAGCGGAACCTATATAAAAAAATCCACCTTTGCAGATGAAGCACAGTTATTGGATGATGGAGATATGGATCTAATGCTTTCCGGAATCCTTCCCATCTCTAAAGAGAGTATCAACTTTGCAAGTGTATCTCCCACCCCAGAGTTGTTTCCCATAGAAGAATTCAAAAAAGCCTTAATAGATGTATTAAATCGGGATGGAGGCTTAGCTTTTCTTTATCCGGAGATAAACGGCTATGAGCCTCTTAGAGAATCCATTTCAAAATTTATCTATGAAAACTATAAGACTAAGATCCTATCAGATCAAATACTTATAACCTCTGGCGGCCAGCAAGGTCTTGATATTATATCAAAGTCCCTTGTAAACCAAGGAGATATTATCTTTGTAGAAAATCCCACCTATTCTGCCGCTTTTGAATCCTTTAAGTCGAGGGGAGCAAAGATTATTGGGATTCCTATTGAAGAAGATGGGATTGATATGGAAGCATTATCAGACTATATAAAAAGGTATAAGCCAAAATTCCTATATATGATGACCAACTATCAGAGCCCAACAACCTATTCATATTCTGAAGAAAAGAAGAAAAAAATTCTTAATTTGGCTAGAGAAAATGATTTCTATATTATAGAAGATGACTTTCTTACCGATTTATACTTTGATAAGGATAAAAAAACCCCCCTTATCTCCATAGATAAGGGAGGAAAGACCATCTATATCAAAAGTTTCTCAAAGGTCTTTATGCCGGGGGTGAGGATTGGATTTATAAGCTTACCTGATCAGCTTCTTAAAGGGGTAATAAAGGCAAAGCATAGCACGGACATAGCCTCATCAGGTTTCTTACAAAGAGCCTTCGACCTCTACCTTAGAGAAGGCTATTGGAAGAGCCATATTGAAAATATAAGGCAGGTCTATTCAGATAAGTATAAACTAATGGTCAACCAACTTAATCCCCTAAAGAAGTATGGAATCCAGTTTTATGAGCCTAATGGAGGCCTTAGCCTGTGGATTAGACTTCCTGAAGAAATAGACTCCCTGGACTTCTATAATAACTGTGTAGAAAGTGGACTCAGCCTAGTCCCCGGAAAAGTATTCTTTATTGACAACTCCTACCATAATTTTATAAGACTAAGCTTTGGAGCCGTTAATGATGATGAAATCATCAAGGGAATCAATATAATGGAGAATATACTGGCTAAACCCTTTAAAAACAAGGGAAACGATTATATGCCTTTTATTTGATGGACAAACGTTTTTTATCCAAGAAAGCCATAAGTGCCCTGCTGAACCCAGTAGGGTTTTCTTGTACCAAAAGATGGCCACATTCTTCAAATATTATTAGTTCCGAATTCCTAATATTCTCCTTTAAATACTCTCCCGTACTCCTAGAATATAGGCTGCTCTTACCACCCATAATAATCATAGTAGGAATAATAATCTTAGCTAATATATTTCTATAATCTTTAGAAAGAAGGTCCTCCCAAACACTTATCATATGCTTAGCTTCATTGCCTTCCATAGAAGAGATGGCTATTTTCAACCCCTTTTCATCAAGACTTGGACCCATCTTTCTCATAAACTCTTCCGAATAATGACTCCAACTTTCAATCATTAAATTCAAAGCAGCCTTTGCTTGCTTTTCATCATATGTTCCATTATAAAGACCTAATTTCCAATCCTCAGTATTTATAAGCTTAGGGCCTGTATCAACTAGAACTATACCTTCTATATTATTACAATCATATTTACTAATATATTCAAGGATTATAGACCCACCCATAGACCATCCTACAAGAGTTACCTCTTCTAGCTTAAGATAAGCTATGAGCTCATATAAATCCCTTGCTAGAATAGCCACATTTACTTCTTCCTGAGATTCCCTAGACATCCCATGTCCTCTTAAGTCATAGGATAGGGTAAGACATTCCTTAGAAAGAATCTTTTGAGGAATTCGAAACACACCGGCTCTAGCAGCAAATCCATGAATAAATATTATTGGCTTTCCAGACCCTTGTAAATAATAATATATTTTACTTTTATCACTAGTTATAAAGGAATTCATATTATCACCTATT
>CAZTEN010000140.1:0-2896 GCA_964612495.1 uncultured Tissierella sp.
ATCCTTGAAAATACCCTGTCTGAATATATGTCTGAAATCTCTCCCGGTGTTAAGTTAGTGGATATAATGGTTTTCTTTCCGGAGATTATCCTGGTATTTACAATATTAAATATTTCAGCATTAGTAAAGGTGTTGGTAACTTCAGTTCCCAAATCGTCTATTATCAATAAATCTGCATCAAAGAGCAGGTTGTATTGATAATCGTTAACCTCATTAGGGTCCTTGCCAAACTTACGCCTTTCTAAAATATCCAAAATAGTGAATGCAGTCTGGTATATTACTATCTTGTTCTTATCTAAAAGAGCCTTTGCCATACAGTTGCAAAGAAAGGTCTTACCCAGTCCCGTAGTACCATAGAACAATAAGTTTTCACCATTTTTTTCATCAAAATTGCTTATAAATCCTTCAGATATGCCTACAATGTCCATCATATTTTCCCTGGGGGTCAGGTCTTCACCAGGAAATTTATTGTTGGAAAAAACCTCTATATTAAAGGTCTGGAAGTTTTCCCTATTGAGGACACTTCCTAAATTGCTCATTCTATAAGCCCTTATTGCAAGCTCTTGCTTTAAGCAGCTGCACTTTTCTCCACTTTCAAGGTAGCCCTTATCCTTACATAATTCACAATGGTATTTTAGCTCCATATAATCAAGGTCTATGTTGGATTCGGTCAACAAATAGGCTTTTTCCATCCTCAAATCCTCTATAGCCTTCTTGGTTTCCCCTACTATTTCTTCATATTTCTGCGGATTTAAGAGTATCTTCTTAGCCATGGATAGGCTAGTCTTCTCTATATCCTCATCTATTCTTCTAATTGCAGGAATTTTTGAGTATACATAGTCTACTCTCTTTTTTCTTTCAATCTCCTGTTTGTCCCTTTTTCTTTCATATTCTAGGAAGACCTCTCTTAAAATATCATTATTCATCATGAGTTTCTCCTTTTAGCTTCTTAGAATAAGCTTCTCTTTTTCTCTTAGCAATGGTTTCCAGTTCCTCAGATGAGTATTTATCGGATCTCTGCTCGAAGTTATGAAATCTATTTTTATATGAGGGTACTTTCTTGAACTGTGGTTTTGCCTTTGACTCTTCCTTCTTTACAGGTTTATCTAATCTTTCTATATCCTCTAGGGTTTTTACCCCCTTTTCAAACCAGTTCTTTAATGTACCATTAACATAGCTAATGCTTGGCTTAACGTTCTTATCAGTTTCACACCCTGCTAAAATAATATCTAAGGTAAATTTATATTCATTAAACCACTTGTCAAGCAAGTTTTTTTCGTCACCTCTTATAGGCCTATTTTGAAGACCCAAGGATTTCATAATTCTTTGCTCATTGTAGAAGGCTTCATCCTCAGCCTTCATCTTTTCCATAATAGCATCTAGAGTAGTCAAGCCTTCACTATACCAATTTTTAATGATTCCCTCCACATAGTTCATCTTCCTTATACCCCTCTTCTCAGAAGAATAGTAGAAGGCCTTCTCGATAACATCAGGATTCATATTGTACTCGTGAATCCATTCAAGAATTATCTTCTTCTCTCCGGGTGAGGTCTGCCTTCTCATTATATAGTCAATGGAGTTAAACATATTGTTAATAATAGGCATTTGATTGGCTTCAATCAGGTCCTTTGTGGAAAACTTAGGCTCTTTTTGACCTTGTTTTTGGCTTTCTTGTTTCTGATTTATAAGTCCGATATTGTTCTTAATATAAAGCTGCTTAAGATTCAAAAACCTTACCTTATAATTGACCTTATGGTTATCCTCTTTAACTATTATCCCTTTTTCTTCCCAAAAATCCCAAGCTCTTAAAACATCCTCAAGGGGAATATCTAGATGCTTTGCAATAGTCGTATTGGTTAAGTCAATTTTTTCGTCCTTGTCATGGGCATATTTAAAGCCTAAAAGATAGACTTTAACATAGGTTCCATTGGCCATAGGCATAAAATCGTTAATAAATATATTCTCTATAGGAGTATCTCCTAAATCCATGTCGGTCGTTTCAAGGGTAAAGCTCATAGTTTCCACTCCTAAATCCATTTAAAATCATCTTTTTCTAGTCTCATTCTATATACATAATTATATATCTTATTATGGCTTATTACAAAAGAAGATTCTGCTTCTAAGTAATATGTATTCTGTAGGTTAAGCCTTTGGTCAAAGAATTCATCCAGATAGTATCCATCAGGCTTAAATCCAATGTTTTCATAGAGCCTATAGGCTCTCTTGTTAAATTGGGCCACCTCCAGATACATCCTCTTCATGCCAAGCTCGGAAAAATAATACTTAAGAAAGGTTCTTAAGGCATCACTCCCATATCCCTTGCTGCAGAAGTTTGGATCAAATACTAATCCCAGATAGGATTCCTTCCTAATAAGCCTTATATCCTTGATACCTAAATAGCCTATAAAGTTTTCATATAAATCGAATATTCCAAAGTACTTATTATTCCATCTTCCAGACTTGTTCCTATACCACTTTTCAATTTCATTATCAGTCATTACCGGAAAATTGTAGTCAGCAATCAGAGGATTCTCATGAAATCCCCAAAGTCTCATCCTAAATACATGATCTAATTCCAATGGTCTTATTATGGTCTTATGTCCCCTTATTTCCATATATATCCTCCAAAAAACCAATGAACAGTGGATAGTGAACAAGTATTTTTTACTTTTCACTGTTCATTGTTCATTGTTCACTGCATATAGTTTTCTTTATTCAAGAACTTTGTATATTCACCCTTCCAGAATAGCTCTACATTACCTGTAGGACCGTTTCTGTGTTTTCTGACTAAAAGATCAGCCACATTCTTTCTCTCTGTTTCTTGTTCATAGTAATCATCTCTGTAAATAAACATAACCACATCAGCATCCTGCTCGATAGCGCCTGATTCACGCAG
>CAZTEN010000140.1:2906-5664 GCA_964612495.1 uncultured Tissierella sp.
TTTTGCTATGATTACTTCACCAATATTCTTCTTTTCTGATTCTTGATTATAATATTCATCCCTATATAAAAACATTACAACGTCTGCATCTTGCTCTATGGCTCCGGACTCTCTCAAATCCGAAAGAATAGGTCTATGGTCTGCACGAAGCTCAGGAGCACGGGAAAGCTGAGACAAAGCTACTACGGGGCACTCCATCTCTTTGGCTAAGCCCTTAAGTCCCCTTGATATTGCCGATATTTCCTGCTGCCTGCTTTCAGTATGCCCATCCAGCTGCATAAGTTGAAGGTAATCTATTAAAACCAAATCCAAGCCCTTTTCAATCTTAAGCCTTCTGCACTTTGCCTTCATTTCCATAAGGGAAATTCCGGCTGTATCATCGATAAATACACTTATTTGGGATAAGGGGCCCATGGAGTTAACCACCTGCATCCACTCATTGTCTATTAGATTACCGGATATTATCTTCTGTAAATCCACATGGGCTGTGGCACTTATCATTCTCTGTACTAACTGCTCCTTAGACATTTCTAGAGAAAATACAGCTACCTTAGCTCCGGCCTTTATTGCTGCGTTAGTTGCAAAATTAATTCCTAAGGCAGTTTTACCCATGGAAGGTCTAGCAGCCAAGAGAACTAAGTCGGATTTCTGTAGTCCGGACAACTTATTATCCAAATCTATAAAGCCTGTAGTAAGGCCTGTTAAAGTACCCTTATTAGCTGCCCTTTCCTCTATTTGAGCAAAACTAGATAGAAGAACTTGGTTTATAGGTGTAAATCCTTCCTTATGAGAACCCTGTGTAATGTCAAATATATTCTTTTCAGCCTTTTCAATAATGGCATTGATTTCCTCATTATCCTCATAAGCCTTGGTGATTATCTCATCTGATGAAGCTATAAGCCTTCTTAATATGGACTTATCCTCTACTATCTTACAATAATACTTGGTATTAGCTGTAGTAGCCACGCTAGTAGATAGGTTGGCAATATAGGTAATACCCCCTACATTATCCAGGGTATCCCTTCTTTTTAATTCCTCACTTAAAGTAATCAAGTCCACAGGTTCATTTCTATTAAATAAGCCCAAAATAGCTTCAAATATCTCTTTATTAACTTCCTTGTAAAAATCGCTTGGCCTAATCATTTCCACTGCCGTATTGATAGCTTCCTTACTTACCATCATGGCACCAAGAACCGACTGCTCAGCCTCTAAACTATGAGGAGGAATACGACCTATAAATCCTTCCATCTAAAACCCACCTTTTATTCTACTGTAACATTTACCTTCATCTTTGCTGAAATTTCAGGATAAAGCTTCACTTCAACCTCTTTAAGCCCTGTAGTCTTAATACTTTCCTTTAATTCAATCTTTCTCTTGTCCACATCTATTTTATGCTGTGTATTTAAAGCTCCAGCTATATCCTGGGATGTAATAGAACCAAATAACTTTCCGCCTGAACCACCCTTAGCCTTTATTTCAACAGTAAGCTTTTCAATTCTAGCCTTAAGCTCATTAGCCTCTTTAATCTCAGCTTGTCTCTTTTCTTCCATCAGCTTATTATTCTCTTCCCATTTCTTAAGATTAGCTGGGCTTGCTTCAACTGCCAAGTTCTTTGGAAACAAGAAATTTCGAGCATAACCATCCTTTGAATTTACTAAATCTCCTTCTTTACCTAATCCTTTAACTTCCTTTAATAATATTACTTTCATTCTTTTACACCTTCCTTAAGATAATTATCTATATTTTCTTTCAATAATTCCTCTGCTTGGTCCATATTCATACCTGAAAGCTGAGTTCCTGCACTTGTGAGATGACCTCCGCCACCCATTCTTTCCATTATAAGCTGTACAGAAATATTTCCTATAGACCTTCCTGAAATATGAATCTTATTTCCTATATTGCTTAAAACAAAGGATGCTTCTACATTGTTGATATTTAAAAGCTCATTTGCCGCCTGAGCAGCAATTAAGAGGGAATCCTCCATTTGGGTCTCAAACCTTCCAATGGCTATTGTATTAAATACTATCTTTGCAGACCTAATGACTTCAGCTTTATTAACAAAGGTGCCTATATCATCTCTAAATAGCTGTTTAACAATGGTCGTATCTGCTCCTGCCCTCTTAAGAGCAGCAGCTGCTTCGAAGGTTCGAGCACCTGTCTGAAAACTGAAATTCTTAGTATCTACTGTGATTCCTGCCAGTAAGGCTTCTGCCTCAAATTTAGTAAGATTGGTGTTCTCTCCCATGTAGGACAAAACTTCTGTTACTAGCTCCGAAGTAGATGAAGCATAAGGCTCTATATAAGTAAGGACAGGATCCTTGAAAAACTCTGCCCCTCTCCTATGGTGGTCTATTACAACTACCTTATCCACTAAATCTAAAAGTTCAGGTGCTTCAGTAAAGCTTGGTTTGTGATTATCTACTACTATAATCAATGAATTCTTATCAATTAAGTCTTGGGCCTTATTTTGGTCGATTAATCTTTCCATAATGGTAGGCTGTTCTTGTCTCAACCTTTCCAATATATTTCTTATGGAGGGGTTTTCACCGTTGATAACTAGGTAGCCTTCCCTATTTCTATTCTTAATAGCCCTTAAGATTCCGATTCCAGCCCCTAGGGAGTCCATATCGGAGTTTTTATGCCCCATTACAAAGACCTTATCAGTCTGGTCTATAAGCTGTCTGAGGGCATAGCCGATTACCCTTGCCTTTACCTTGTTTCTCTTCTCCATGGCCTTTGACTTTCCGCCATAGAATTC
>CAZTEN010000141.1:0-5641 GCA_964612495.1 uncultured Tissierella sp.
TAAACACATTCGTGAGGAAAAGAGAATCATCAAAACATTTGATTTTACCAAAAATAAGGATTTCGTTTATTCATACAACAGTCATGGGTTAAGCACTTTTTCAAACATTGCTGGGATATACGATTCTATCCCTCTTGGTTTGGCAACTGGTGCAGAATTTTTGTTAGCTCGTACCGAGGTGAACTCCGAGCCTTTTGCAGAAGAACAATATTGGTTGGCTGCCGCTGAATGGGCCGATAAAAATGGACTTGATTTTGAATAACAATAGAGAAAGAGATGAATAAATGACGAAAATAAATTTTAAAGATTTTAAATTAAGTGAAGAATTATTAAAGGCAATCAATTTGTTGAACTTTACAAGCCCCACTAAAGTACAGGAACAGGCAATACCAAGTATTTTAGATAATAAGGATATAATTGTAAAGTCTCAAACTGGAAGTGGGAAGACTGCTGCATTTGCCATACCAATATGTGAATTAGTTGATTGGGATGAAAACAAACCACAAGCATTGATACTAACACCAACTAGGGAATTGGCTATCCAAGTTAAGGAAGATATATTCAATATTGGTAGATTTAAAAGGCTTAAAGTTGCTGCAGTCTATGGAAAGGCCCCTATATCTAATCAAGAGAAAGAACTTAAACAAAAAACACATATTGTAGTAGGGACGCCAGGTCGTACTATTGATCATATAGAAAGGGGTACTTTAGATACATCCAATATTAAATACCTTGTTATTGATGAGGCTGATGAAATGCTTAACATGGGCTTTATTGAGCAAATTAGGGCAGTAATAAATAGCCTTCAAGGAGATCGTGTTACTATGCTATTGTCAGCTACAATGCCATTAGATATAGAGGATTTGTGTGAAAAATATATGAAGAGTCCAAAATTTGTTGAAATAGAAGATGAAAATAAAGCTGTTGATAGGATAGAGCAAGAAAGATATGATGTGGAAGAATTAGATAAGATAAAGCTATTAAAGGATATTACAATAGTAGAAAACCCTGATTCTTGTATAATATTTTGTAATACAAAGCTAATGGTGGATGAAGTTTTTAGTGAGCTATATAGACTTGATTATTCATGTGAAAAAATACATGGAGGTATGGAGCAAAGGGATAGATTGAAAGTCATGAATGATTTTAAGCTAGGCCATTTTAGATATCTTATAGCTACGGATGTTGCTGCAAGAGGGATAGATGTTGATAGTATTAGCCTAGTAATCAATTATAATATACCACAAGATAGGGAAAGTTATGTCCATAGGATTGGAAGAACTGGACGAGTTAACAAGTTGGGTAAAGCTATTAGCTTTGTAACTCAAAAAGAAACAAAGTTTCTAAAAGACATAGAGGAATATATTGAAAAAGAAATTCCATTGAAGGTAAGACCGGATAAAGAAACTATTAGTGGTTCTAAAGAGGAATTCGAAGAAAAAATCAATACAAGGCCTGAAATAAAAGAAACAAAAGGTGCTGAGTTAGACAAAGAAATTTTGAAGCTTCATATCAATGCGGGTAAGAAAACTAAGATGAGAGCATCTGATATTGTAGGTACTCTTTGCAGCATCGAAGGTATAACAAAGGATGATATAGGGATTATAAATATAATGGATGTATCTACCTTTGTTGAAATTTTAAATAATAAGGGAGAACTAGTATACGAAGAATTGCAAAATAAGCCTATTAAAGGGAGACTTCGTAAGGTAAGCAAAGCAATATATTAAAGCGTCAACGAAGGCATCGGTGTCTGTCATAAACATATTTAAGGAGGGATGATTAATGATTGGTTATAAAAGTAATGTAATTGTGATTACATTACTGGTAATTTTGTCCATAGTAATTTATTATGTACAATATTTGATTTTTCACCAAGCTGAAAACACTTTATTCTACTTGCTACAGGATTTGGCTTTTGTACCAATCCAGGTTGCTTTGGTCACCTTGATTATAAATAGGTTTTTAAATGTAATGGAAACACGCAAGAAAATCAAGAAAATAAATGTAATAATAAGTACCTTTTTTGTTGAAACAGGTATAGAAGTTATTTCAACAGTTTCAAGATTTAATCGTAATAATGATGCATTTTGCGAAAAAATTAAAATTGAAGAATTTAATAGGAAGAAAGAGTACAAGCTTAAAAAGGAAGTAATGGAATTCAAGTTTGACATATATGCAGATCCAGCAAAGCTTGAGGAGCTTTATTCAATACTTCTAAAATATAAGGGTTCCATGCTAAACATGTTGACAAATCCAAATCTTTTGGAGCACGATTCTTTTACAGACATGCTATGGGCAGTTTTTCATGTGGCAGATGAACTTCAGGTAAGAGGAAAGTTTGACAAACTGGATAAAGAAGACATTGATCATTTGTCTAATGACATATTTCGGGCCTATAATGCATTGATTGTTGAATGGATCAATTATATGAGTTATCTGAATGCTGAATATCCGTTTTTGTTCGCTCTGGCATTAAAGAAGAATCCTTTTCATTTGCAGTGAATCAATAATTTTTGTGGGAAGAAATTGCTATGCAATTTCTTCCGTCACTTAAACCACCAAGATCCACTTTATATCTTTTCTAAATTTTTTAAAGATAAATCAAGAATGGGTGAAGAATGTGTCAATGCACCAGATGAAATATAATCTACACCTATTTCTCTTAAGCCAGCTATATTTTCTAATGTTAGATTACCAGAGCATTCTATCAGAGCCCTCTTGTCGATAACTTTTACAGCTTCCTTCATTTCATCTAAACTCATATTATCCAGCATGATAATATCCGCCTTAGCTTCCAGTGCTTCAAGGACCATATCCAAGTTTTCAACTTCAACTTCAATTTTATGAATAAAGGATGTATACTCTCTTGCCATAGTAACCGCCTGTTTGATTCCTCCAGCAACTGCTATGTGATTGTCCTTCAACATGACACCATCAGATAAGTTGAACCTATGATTGCTGCCACCACCGACTTTAACAGCATATTTTTCAAAAATCCTGTTATTTGGAGTGGTTTTTCTTGTGTCGATTAATTTCACACCGCTGCCTTCGAGCAGGTTTACTATTTTTCGAGTATGGCTTGCGATTCCGCTCATTCTTTGAAGATAGTTAAGGGCTGTTCTCTCCCCTGAAAGGATTGTACTAATATCACCTTCTATTTCTGCGATTATTTCTCCCTTTTTTACATTATCACCATCTTTGCAATAGAAGTGAAGCTTTGTGCTTTCATCAAGAAGAACGAAGACGCGTTCGAAAACTGAGAGCCCAGCAATAACTCCATCCTGCTTGCAAATAAGTTTTGCTTTTCCCTTTGTATAAACTCTAATAACAGAATTTGTTGAAATATCTTCATGTGTAATATCTTCGTTAAGTGCTGATAAAATTAGGCGATCCATATTATATTGCATTATCTCATTCCTTTCTAATCTTAGCTATTACCATCTGCCTATATTTTTCCATTATAAGTTCATATTTAAGATAATCTGGTTGAGGGAAAATTGGATGCTCCACTTCATGTGAGTTTTTCATTATATAATGGGCAGCTATTTTACTGAATACAAGACTTTCTAAAAGTGAATTGCTTGCCAGACGGTTTCTCCCATGCACCCCATTGCAACTCGTTTCCCCTACTGCATATAGATTGTCCATGGAAGTTTTGCTATTCAAATCTACTTCTATTCCTCCCATGAAGTAATGCTGTGCAGGAACCACCGGTATACATTCCTTTGTAATATCATAGCCTTGCTGAAGACAGTGCTCATAAATCCCAGGAAATCTTTTTGCAATATCCGTATCTATATATCTTGCCATGCAAAGCTTGACATAAGGCATCTGGTCCTTTTGCATCTGCTCATAAATCGCTTTTGTTACAACATCTCTCGGCTTCAATTCATCAGTAAATCGATTGCCATTTTTATCTATTAGTACAGCCCCTTCTCCCCTTACCGACTCAGAAATTAGAAAAGCTCTTCCAGGTTCGTCAGTATAGAGTGATGTTGGATGGATTTGTACATAATCCATATCTTTGACTTTGATATTATGCTTTAATGCTATTGCAAGTGCATCTCCTGTGAGATGAGGGTAATTGGTGGATCTTTGATATAAACCACCTATTCCGCCAGTGGCGAGTACGGTAGATTGGGAATAGAAGTTTTCAAGTTCATTATTTTCTTTTCTAACGACAACACCATAGCAGTGATTGTCCTTTGACAAAATATCTATCAAAGTGCTTTTTTCAAGAATTGTCACATTTGTCAATTCCTTAACCTTGCTGATTAGATTACTACTGATTTTATATCCTGTGCTATCTTTGAAGTGTAGAATCCTTGCTTTTGAATGAGCGCCTTCTTTTGTATAAGAAAAGCCTGAGTCATTTTGGTCAAATTCTACTTTGAAATTTATTAAATCACCAATAACTTCTCTGGAAGAGCGTATCATCAAATCAACAGCATCTATTTTGTTTTCATAATGTCCGGAGTGCAATGTGTCCTCCATGAAGCTATCATAGTCATTATCATCAAGCTGTACACAAATTCCACCTTGTGCAAGGAAAGAATCACCCAAATCCATGGAACTTTTTGTGATAATAAGGATGTTTTTTTCTTTTCCTAGGTTTAAAGCTACAAAAAGCCCTGAAATTCCTGTCCCTACAATGATTACATCATATTTATTCATTTGACTTAACCTCTGCAAGTTGTAGCATCCTATTTAACGGAAGCAGTGCATTCTTTATTACTATTTCATCCACTTTCACTTCAGTATCAAAATTTTCCAAAGCATAGAGCACTTTTTCAATTGTATTCATCTTCATATTAGAACATATTTGTCTTACCCTAGCAGGATAAAGATTTTTACCTTTTATTTTCTTTCCTATTTCATGGAATACGCCAGTTTCTGTACAGACAATATAATCTGTTGAATCACTTTTTATAATATAATTGATGATGCCTGATGTGCTGCCAACATAATCTGCAAGCTCTAAGACTTCTAATCGGCATTCCGGGTGGGCTACAACTTTGGCATCTGGATATTTTTGCTTCTTTTCAATTATATCTTTTGCATTTATAAATGCGTGAACGTTACAGTAGCCATCATTGAAAACAAATGTCTTTTCAGGTACTAGCCCAGAAATATAGCTGCCGAGATTTTTATCAGGAATAAAATAAATATATTGATTGGGTAATGATTTGATCACTTGAAGTGCATTGGAAGAAGTAACACAGACATCGGAATGGGCCTTGATTTCTGCTGTTGAATTGATATAGCATACAACAGCAAGGTCATTATATTTTTCTCGAATTTTTTTAATGTCACTTACATTGGCCATATGGGCCATAGGGCAGTCAGCTTTAAGATCAGGCATCAAGACGGTCTTTAGCGGATTGAGAATCTTGGCGCTCTCTCCCATAAAGTATACGCCACAAAAAACAATAACTTTTTCTTTTACCTGTGCTGCGATTTTGCTCAAGTAATAGGAATCTCCTATATAGTCCGCAATATCTTGAACGTCTCCTGGAACATAGTAGTGGGCTAAAATTACTGCGTTCTGTTCCATTTTTAACTGCATTATTTTATCCTTAATTTGGTTCTTTCCAAAGTTAGTTGATAAGCTGATGATTTCATGGCATAATAACTTTAT
>CAZTEN010000142.1:0-5627 GCA_964612495.1 uncultured Tissierella sp.
TAGCTGAATTCCCCTTAAAAACCTGCTTGATTACAGTTGCATCCTTTTCAAAATAGGGGTTTTGAGAAAGATACTCCACATTTATATCATTTGACCTAATAACTCTTCCTTCATCAGGCTCTTCAAGTCCTGCAATAAGTTTAAGGAGAGTGGTTTTACCAGTCCCGTTTATTCCTATAAGTCCTATTTTATCATTATCCATAATGCCGAAGGATACATTCTTAATCAAGACTTTTTCTGTATAGGCTTTCGTAATATTTTCTATATTAAGTAAAATCATATCGCACCTCTTTTGATTATTCATCTTTAAACATTAGAATATTATAGCATATTAAGCCTTTACTTAGTAGACATAGAACTACAGAAAACAAGAAAAACCTTGGAAAGCAATCTGTTTAGGTACACAGTATTATTCCAAGGTTTTCTATAATTTTTCAGTCTTAGTTATTTATCTTTTTTTAAATCAAGTACTATCTTAGGTGTATAATTCTTAAGTATACGTGTTCTTATGTCTGTAATAATCATCATAAAAATCAACAAGAACCCAACATAACCATTGATTACATAGATAACGTTTATTAATTTATCAAAAGGAACCTTAAGTCCTACAACTATTCCTATTACTCCAAGTACTAATATTGTCATACGATATTTATTGCTCTTTTCATCCGGTGCAATACGCTTTACAGGTGTCCAAAGTAAAGGACCTGCTGTAGTATATATCTCTACAAACACTATAACCGTATAAATAGTTGCTAAAGCAGGAACTACTTTTGTTGCTAAAACTAAAGACGGAATCTGTGCACCTGCAACATCATTTAGGTTAGCTGCTAAACCAAGCATTAACAATAAAACAGCTAATGAGAACAATGATGAACCGAAAATTGCGCCAAGAATCCCTTCTTTTCTACTATTTGCTGTTGAACCCATATTAGTCATAAATACCGCAAGCCACATCATACAGAATCCTACATATGAAATACATGCCATAAACCAGTTGTTTCCTGCTTGTAATATCTTTCCGCTTCCAACCAATGCAGGTACTTGTTGGGAGAAAGTTGAAAGACCTTCGGGGTGCATTCCGATTCCTGCAATACCAAGTAGAATAGCCAAAATGGAAACTACCGGTCCGATTGAACCTATAATGTCAACAAGTTTATTAAATCCAAAATATAGAGTGATAATGGTAATTGCACCCATTATTGCTCCACCTGCCCAGTTCGGTATTCCAAAGGACTGGTGGAATACTGCTCCGGCACCAGCTACCATTACCCAGAATGACATAAATAGGAATACTACTGAAAAGTAATCAAAGAATGTACCTATATATTTTCCGCAATAATATTTGTAAATATTTTTAGGTTCCTTAAACTTTTGCTCATATCCAACTGATACTAAGCTAGCTCCAACATAACAAAATAAGATGAACATCAAAAGTATAGCTACATAGCCCATATTACCATAAGAAACAAAGTATTGCATGATTTCCTGCCCAGTAGTGAATCCTGAACCGATTAATAGACCAATGAAAGCACCACCCATAATAATTACTCTGCTCAAATTGACTTTATTATTGCGATTTTCCATATTATCCTTTCCTTGTAATGTAATAGTTTTATTGATATTATTTGAAGGTGAATCTATACTATGCAAACGCTTCTTATTATCCGACATAAACATTTATTACTTAAAAGGTCTACTTCATAATATTATGAAGTAGACCTCATTAAATTTTTATTTAAAATTGTGTTGTTCCTTCTATCTCTGTTGCCAATCCTTTTAGTGCTCTTCCAACCATGTCTTTTCTTAGGTTGTATTCATCCGCAGTATTCAAATTAGGATTTCCTACAGGATATGGTATAGCTACAGTTGGAACTATTCTGTTAGCCCCTACTGACTCTGAAATTGTTGTAATAGTTGCCATATGAACTATTGGAATTCCATATCTTTCGATTTCTTTTACAAGCGTTGCTCCGCAACGTGTACAAGTACCTCAAGTGGATGTTAAGATAACGCCATCAACTCCAGCTTCCTTAAGTTCCTTACCTATCTCTGTACCAAACTTAATTGAATTACCTACAGCTGTTCCTGTTCCTGTAGTAGTATAGAACCATTCAAATACCTTTCCTATTACACCCTCTTTTTCAAATTCTTTAAGAAGATCTAGCGGTGCAACTCTATCAGGTTTTTCATTACAATAAACAGGGTCAAATCCACCATGAACTGTATAGTAATCACCCTTCAATTCATCTATCTTACTAACATCGTATTTGCCCCATTTTTGAGCACTAGCTGACTGAATTCTATCAGGATTACCATGAGGTACAACACCACCTGTTGTTACAAGGGCAATAGTCGCCTTACTTAAATCCTTAATTGCTGCTGCAGGTTCAACCCTATCAAATACAGGCATTGGAAGCTCAGTTTCAAATGGCTTATCATAAAGTCTTGCAACAAGCATATCAACCGCTCTCTTTGAACCTCTCTTATCAACAATTACTGTAAGTCTTCTTCCTTGAGGAATGTAGCCTTCTTCAGCAGGCTTACCTATTTCTTCACCTTTAAGCAATTTAAGAGCTAACTTGCCCATTACAGGTAAAGCATCCTTCATAGCAGCTGCAGAGTTCCCTGTCTTTACTACATGTACCTTAGTTTTACAAGCATCTACTCCTGGGTTTTCTTCATACATACCTGTTAATACCGGTAATCCTAATTGTTCTTGAACAGCTACAGTAACTCCTGCACATGCCATTCCATATCTACCTGCATTAAATGCCGGTCCTGCAACAACCATATCAGGTTTTTGCTCTTTTATTACATTCATAATATATTCAAGTGCTGCTTCTCTATTTTCATTAAAGTAGTTATCGCCACATATTAATGTACCTATAACTTCAGCTTGACCCTTTACCTGTATTCCAAAACCCATTGCTGGTCCTATGGATTTTTGATGAAATTCAGGTTCTATGCCCGCTTTATCTTCTCCGCCTATTTGTCCAAAGAATTGATTTACATAATATAATATCTTGTACATATTCTTTCCTCCTCTCTTTTGTTATTAATATTCTCTAGCTGTACAGTAATGGTAACCTATTTCAGATGTAGCTCCTATAACTGCATTAAGTTCACATTTAAGAGAACCATCTGCTTCAAGACAACCTTCCCATCCACCAGATAGGGTTACTATCGCTTTATCATTACCTATTACCTTATCAGCTGGTCCCATAGTAACAACATGGCTTACGTTTCCGCCTGATACTACTGCTACTGCTTCTGGAGTTGTATCTGCAAGAGGTTGGCTCGCTCCATCCCATCCTGAACACTCGTCTGTTATAAGAACTGTCTTGATTCCTGCTGTTTCTAGACGTTTACAAATCATCAATAGGTCTGAGTCTGGATTTCCGTATCCTTCTTCTGAAACAATAACACCATTTGCTCCCAGGTTCTTACATAGCTTTGCAGTATAATCACAAGATCTGAATTTTCCTTGAAGTGTTGTTAATTCCGGTGTAAGGATAACTCCAATAAAGTTTATAGTCTTTCCATGCTCTGCATATAAGTCTAAGATTGCGGAGTTGTTTTGATGTTGATATGTTGTAATCTTATCGCAAGCTGCTACACAGTTACCACTTATTACTGCACCATCTAGTTCCTCATTTGGATGAAGAAGAGTTGGAATTATTTGTTGGCTATTAACTCCATATATATAACCGTCATGAAGAAGTCCTTGTGAAATAAGCATTTCTACATATAATACTTTTGGAAGGTCAGGATATTTCTTAGTTTCTTCTTCTATGTTCCCAATTTCATAAGTTAGGGTTTCATCAATTTTAGCATCTCTTCCTGCTTCTCCTACGAATTCAGATGCCTTAAGTCCTGCCATACGTACTGTTGTTTCATGCATATGAGGTTCAAGACCTTCAACAGGTTCGATGTCAATTACTAAATTAAATGTCTTTGAGAAAGGAGTATATTTTGCACCTTCGCCCCACATGTCTACAACGCCTTCTTGGAAACCTACTATATCTCCAACTGTTACTATAGCAGCACCATATAGTATATTTACAATTCCTTCACCAAGTTGAGTTGTAGTTTGAGTTACTCCAGAAAAACCTTTACCTCCACTTATCTTTACTCTTGGTTCTATAACGTCTTTTACAGGAATGATTCTAGTCTTTTCTCCAGGTCTAGCTATATCCAATTTAACATTCTTTACTTTTGGATCCTCTTTTAAAAAGTTTGTCAATTCATCCTTATTGACAGTTAATATCCCCTCTTTTACAGCTGTTACATCGCCAAATTGAATGTCTTTAATATAAATTCTGTTCTGTTCAAGCTTCAAGGAAAGTCACCTCCATAAATTTTTATGCAATTGATGCAATCTATTTATTGCAATTAATTGCCCCTACTAATACTCTCCATTAAACATAAATTCTATTCATTTCTTCTACAGATGAATCTAAAAGCTCAGAGTCAATCATCGCATAATCCTGACTATTGACAATGTCCGGCATACGATTTTCCATTTGCTTTCTATAGCTTATAATGCTGCTTTCCATTATAGATACGTGTTCATCATCAACTAGCCCTGTAGAACTACTACTTACAATTATGGAGCGATATGGTGAAAAAAACATTCTTATACTTGCTCCAAGAGGATGGTTTATCAATTCATGACCTGAATGAACCAAATCCCTGGTTTTAATAAGTACGTCCTCGAATCCACCATCAACGAAGATAACTTGACTGTATTTTTCTTTAACTATAGGGTTGTTAGTCACTATAGATATGTCATTTATCTTGTCCATTGCCACACTCCCTTCATTTTCAAACCGATTTGAAAGTGATTCCATATTGTTAATTATTATTTTTGGACCCACATCCTTTCTGTACTTGATAATTATTTAACTTGATTTATGGTATCATTATATATGTTTTATTAATGTATTTCAAGTCTATTATTTAAAATAATAATTAATAATTATTAATTATTATTATTTATTATGCTAAACTCTTGCTTGGCCATTAAATACTTGCCCTGTAGTTGAGTCAACAGTTACTATATCGCCATTCTTTAATATATTTTTTGCATTCTTTGCTCCAACAATAGTGGGTTTTTCCAGATTGATTCCTACAATTGCACCATGAGAAGTCAACCCTCCCTCTTCAGCTATAATTCCAGAACATCTCTCCATATATTTAACCATTTCTTTATATGTGAAACCGATAACTATTATATCTCCATTTTCAAAGTTATTCAGTAAATCCTCGTCGGAATTCACTATGCACACTTTACCTGTCCCTACCTTATTTCCTATACCTTGTCCTGTTAACAAAACCTTTCCGATAGTATGGACCTTAATCATATTAGTTGTACCTGAAAGGCCTACGGGTATTCCTGCCGTTATCACAACCAAGTCACCTTCTTTTACATATCCATTGGAAATGGCTGCATTTACGGAATTATCTATAACCTCATCAGTAGATATACTTTCTTTAGTAATTACAGGATATACACCCCATTCAAGAGCTAGTTTTCTCCTAACTGCTTCAGACATAGTTACTGCTACAATTGGAGCCTTAGGCCTGAACTTAGAAATGGCTTTTGAAGTATAACCTGAGGATGT
>CAZTEN010000143.1:0-5603 GCA_964612495.1 uncultured Tissierella sp.
CCTTGAACTTGTGAAAATTTAGTCTGTAGACTTCCTTCATTCTCCTTCTTATTCTGTTTCTTACAACAGCATTTCCAATCTTTTTAGTAATTGTAATACCAAATCTAGACTCATTCAAATTATTCTTCTTTATATATAATGTTAGATTTCTATTCCAGTAATTCTTGCCACCACTGTAAACTCTTTTAAATTCAAGATTTTTTCTTATTCGATACTTTTTATCCATAATCTCTCCTAGAGTCTTCAACCAGCAGTAAAAAGGCCACCAATATAGGGGCCTATGCTGTTAATGTATGTCTTCCTCTTCTTCTTCTTGCCTTTAAAATCTCTCTACCTGATCTAGTCTTCATTCTCTTTCTAAATCCATGTTCAGCACTTCTTTGTCTCTTCTTTGGCTGATAAGTTCTTTTCACTAAAAACACCTCCTTGTATGGATACCTATATGTTAAATATAGATTATGCATATCATAAAAAATTACACACTACATAAGATTATATTTATATAAACCTTCAATGTCAAGAAGTTTTAGACGTGAACAAGTAACATTGAACAGTAAAATGCCCTTATCTATTAACTTAAAACAATTCACAGTCCTTAATTGTGTTTTCTGTGGATAATTTTATTGATTATCATCATATTATTTGTTATTATAAAAGGGATGTTGATATCTTTTTTAAATCAATAAAATCCACAAAGTTATACACAATGTGTTGATAGTTTGTGGATAACTTTAGTTTTTTTAAATATATATGCGAATTTTTAGTGTTTTGTTTAAGTTTTTGTCCACAATTAGTGAAATGTACCCTATGTGGATAATTTATTGTGCTTAAACATTTTTTAATCTAATCAACATGATGTTTATAAATCTATTCACAATTTTTTATTTTGCTTATTTAATTTAATTTATCAATTTTTGTTGATAAGTGTGTTGATAAGTTTAATTTATCTTATCTATTAGGAGGTTTTTTTATGTCTTCAAATTTGGATTCCCTTTGGAAAGATGTCCTTAATGTCATAAAGGTTGAATTAACTGAGGTTTCTTTCAATACTTGGCTTAAATCCATTAATCCGATAAGTCTATCCAACAACAACATAATCCTGGGTGCTCCAAATGAATTTACCAAAGGTATATTGACCGGAAGATACTATAATCTGATAAAAAATTCTATCAAGCAGGTAGCGGGTGAGGATTATTCTGTTGAATTTATAATACCGGGAGAAGAGACAAGCTTTGATGTCGAAGAAGTAGTAGTCCAGGAAATACCGGAAAATAATCAAAGAACTCAGTTAAATCCAAAGTATACCTTTAATACCTTTGTCATCGGTAACAGCAACAGATTTGCTCATGCTGCATCCTTAGCAGTAGCAGAAGCACCGGCAAAAGCCTACAATCCTCTATTCTTATATGGGGGTGTAGGACTAGGAAAGACCCATCTTATGCATGCCATAGGTCATTACATACTAAGTCAAAATCCTAACTCTAAGGTAATGTATGTGACTTCTGAAAAATTTACAAATGAACTTATTAATTCTATTAGGGAATATAGAAATGAGGAGTTTAGAAATAAATATAGAAATATCGATGTTTTATTAGTGGATGATATCCAGTTTATTGCAGGTAAGGAAGGTACTCAAGAGGAGTTTTTCCATACCTTTAATGCCCTCCATGAGGCTAACAAGCAGATTATTATATCCTCTGACCGTCCACCCAAAGAGATTCCAACCTTAGAGGATAGGTTAAGATCCAGATTTGAATGGGGATTGATTGCTGACATACAACCACCTGATTTAGAGACTCGTATTGCTATCTTAAGAAAGAAAGCCAGTCTAGAGAGCATAGAGATTGAGGATAAGGTCCTAAGTTTTATCGGTACCAAGATTCAATCCAATATAAGGGAATTGGAGGGTGCCCTTATAAGGGTAGTTGCCTATTCATCCTTAACTAATAAACCTGTGACAGAAGACCTTGTAGAGGAGGCTCTTAAGGATATTCTTTCAGGTAATAAACCTAAGGAAGTTACAGTTGATGGAATTAAAGATATTGTTTCTAAAATGTATAAGATTAGAATGGATGATTTTAATTCCAAGAAAAGAACCAGGGCTATAGCATATCCAAGGCAGATTGCAATGTATATAACTAGGGAATTGACGGACCTTTCTCTACCTAAAATAGGAGACGAGTTTGGGGGTAGGGACCATACTACTGTAATCCATGCATGCGACAAGATCAATACGGATATGAATAATGATGATAACTTTAAAAGAAAGATAGATAATTTAATAGAAGAAATCAAGGGATAAGAAATTAGGTCTAAATAGTTTTCAATTGTGGACATCTTGAAATAAGTTTTCCTACTTATCCACATGTTATTAAAGTTTTCAACACTTCTTGTTTTTCGAGAAAATTAGGCTTATCCACATAATAACATGTCCTACTACTATTACTACTGTATTCATTCTTTTTATTATCTATTTTAGGAGGAGAGAAATGAAATTTACCATTAATCAAAGAGATTTATCAAAACATATAAATATAGCCCAAAAGGGTATATCCTCAAGAACAAGCTTACAGATTTTAGATGGAATCTTAATTGAGGCCATGGAAGGTAAAATAAAGCTTACTGCAACTGACTTAGAAATTTCTATAGAAACCTTTGTAGAATGTCAGGTTACCCAAGAGGGTTCTATAGTAGTAAGCTCAAGAATATTTGGTGATATTATAAAGAAACTTCCTGATGCTCCTATTAATATTGAGGTAAATAACAATAATATAAATATCAAGTGTGAGAATTCTGAGTTCAATATAATTGGAAACCCGGGTGTAGATTATCCTGATTTACCCCTAGTAGAGGAAGTAAATTCTTTTATATTGCCTAAGGACTTATTAAAGAATGCCATCAGACAAACTGTTTTTGCTACCACTCAGGATGAGACTAGACCTACATTAACAGGGGTTCTTCTTGAAATAGAAAACAATTTAATTTCCTTTGTATCCCTTGATGGATATAGGTTAGCCTTGAGAAAGATTCCTACAAATACGGGTATTTCATTGAAGATAATAATTCCCGGCAGATCTTTAAATGAGCTTAATAAGATTCTTGAAGATAGGGAAGAGGATATTACCATAAGTTGTGCTACCGGACAGGTAGTATTCAATATAGGAGATACCATAGTTTATTCAAGATTATTAGAAGGCCAATTCTTTAATTATAAGGATATTATGAGAAAGGATCATAAGACTAAGGTCATAGTGAATAAGAGGGAATTCCAAAATGGTCTTGAAAGGGCTTCTTTGTTAGCTAAGGAAGAAAAGGCCAATCTTGTAAGGCTTAATGTCTTGGATGAAAATGTAATTATCAGGTCTAATTCTGAAATAGGAGATGTATTCGAAAAGATTACTTCCTCTCAAGATGGAGAAAACCTAAATATAGCCTTTAACTCCAGATATATATTAGAGGGCATAAAGATTATGGAAGCCGAGGAAATAGAGCTAAACTTTATGGGAAGCCTAAATCCTTGTATAATCAATGGAGTAGATGATGATAGCTATACCTATCTAGTTTTACCTGTTAGGCTAGCTCAAGACGACTTTTAGGAGGATTAACATGAACGAAATAAAAATTGAAACCGACTTTATCAAGCTGGATTCTTTTCTTAAGCTTGCTGCTCTTGTACAAACTGGGGGCCAGGCTAAGATGATGATAGCCGATGGCATGGTTAAGGTGAACGGTCAGGTATGCACCATGCGGGGCAAAAAGCTTAGAAAAGACGATATTATAGAAATAGAAGACGAATAT
This sequence comes from uncultured Tissierella sp., assembly GCA_964612495.1. Classification (GTDB taxonomy): domain Bacteria; phylum Bacillota; class Clostridia; order Tissierellales; family Tissierellaceae; genus Tissierella_B. The sequence goes on from CAZTEN010000143.1 coordinate 3,799, forward strand.
AAGTTTGTTGTGGTATAATAGAGAAAGTTAAGAGTTAAGAACTAAGAGTGAAGAGTAATCAGTGAATTGACTAGAGGTATAATGATGAATATAAATAGCATTAGGCTGATTAATTTCAGGAACTATAAGAATATTGACGTTAACTTCAACAAGAACATTAACATATTTATAGGCAAGAATGCTCAAGGTAAGACAAACCTTCTGGAAGCCATCTATATGTGCTCTATGGGCAAGTCCTTCAGAACTAATAAGGATAAGGATATTATCAACTTTGAAAAGAAGGAAGCATATATAGGAGCACACTTGGAAATTGGGAACTTTAAGAGATTTATAGAGCTAAAACTCGATAGGGAGAGACCTAAAATTATTAGGGTCAATAAAAATGAATTAAAGAATCAAAAAGAGCTTTATTCCGGATTAAGTATAGTTGTTTTCAATCCGGATGATTTAAAAATCGTAAAGGATGGTCCTCAGGAAAGAAGAGCTTTTCTCGATCAAGGTATTTCTCAACTTAAGCCTGTCTATAATCATAACCTTGGTAGATACTTAAATGTACTTTATCAGCGTTCTAAGATTTTAAAATCCGGTAAATTTAAGAAGGATATTTCTTTATTAGATGTGTTCGATTCCCAGCTGGCCAGGTTGGGAACTTCTATCATCATGGAAAGATATTCTTTTATTAAGGAATTAAGTGAAATTAGTAAAAATGTACACTACAATCTTACCCATGGCAGGGAATCCCTAGATATTAAATACAATACTAATCTTCCTATCTTGGAAAGGAAAGAGGATATAGAGAAAAAATACTTAAAGCTCTTAAAGGACAATAATTTGAGGGACCTTGAGTATGGAAATACGGAAATAGGCCCCCATAGGGATGATATGTTGATTTTTATAAATAACAAGGATGTAAGAAATTTTGGGTCTCAGGGCCAACAGAGGACTACTGTCCTTAGCTTAAAGCTTGCAGAAGTAGAATTTATTAAGAAGGATAGGGGGCTCTACCCAATAGTTCTCTTAGATGATGTTTTTTCAGAGCTGGATGAAGAGAGAAGATTGTATCTTACAAAATCATTCAAGGGAATGCAAACATTTATTAGCATGACAGATGCTGTGGAGATTAGGTCTTTGGGAAATATAGATAAGAATATTTATGAAATAGAAAAGGGTAGCTTGGAGAGAAGGGGTTAATATATTCATTCATATTGGTAATGGAATTTCTATATGGGAAGATGATATAATTGTAATTCTAGACAAGAAAAGTGTATCTCTATCTAAAGATAATTTAGAACTGATTAATAGATTGATTGAAAATAAAAGACAAGAAAACCAAATTCATGATGAGATAAAATCTTATATATTGGTAAGAGAAAAGAAGAAGCAAGATATTGATTTAAAGCTATTTGTATCAAATATTTCATCTATGTCCTTAAGAAACAGGATATAGACGAGGAGGTAAAATATGGATAAGGAAATAAATAGTAATGGAGATAGAAAGTATACGGCCAATGATATCCAGGTATTGACCGGGCTTGATCCTGTAAGAAAAAGACCCGGTATGTATATAGGTTCTACAGGCCCTAAGGGATTACATCATCTTGTATATGAAGTTGTTGACAATAGTATAGATGAAGCCTTGGCCGGTATTTGTGACACTATTATTGTTACCTTACATGGAGACAATTCAGTATCTGTAGAGGATAATGGGTCCGGTATACCCGTTGAAATTCATCCACAGACAGGAAAATCCACTGTAGAGACAGTTCTTACTATACTTCATGCAGGAGGTAAGTTTAATAACTCGG
>CAZTEN010000144.1:0-5571 GCA_964612495.1 uncultured Tissierella sp.
TTTACTGATAGAGAAGGACAGGTAATTTTGAAAAAGTATTCACCAATAGGTGAACTGAACGAATTTGCAACTGAGTATTGTCAGTCTTTACATGATAATACCAACCATATATCCATAATTACAGATAGGGATACTATAATCGCCATATCCGGTGGTTCTAAAAAGGAATATATTGAAAAGAGAATAAGCCCGGATTTAGAAAGGCTCACTGAATCTAGAACAACTTTTATATCAAGTGATTCCAATAAACCTATAAAAATATATTATGAGGATGAGGGAGAGGATACTTATTCTGCTCAAGTAATAACTCCTATAGTAATGCAGGGAGACCCTATAGGGGTAGTAGCGCTTTTATCCAAGGAACCTAATACAACCATGGGAGAGCTGGAAGTAAAGTTAGTTGAAACAGCAGCCGGATTCTTATCTAAACAGATGGAAAACTGAAACCTACCCTTCTGGGTAGGTTTTTTTATGACCTAACACGATCAAACAGATTTGAGTTTCCAAACTGCTTATGGTATAAATACATATTTATGGTATAATTAAACGATATGTTAAGTAGTTGATTCATATATTTATGTGAAATGATTATTTTTGTTAAGATTTATTTTAGGGGGTAAGTCCATGTCAAAGGACAATTTTTTTAAGGGTGCTGCAGTTTTAAGCATAGCTGGTATTTTAGTTAAAATTTTAGGTGCAATATATAGAATTCCGTTGTCAAATATAATAGGAGATGAGGGTATGGGTTATTATCAGACCGCCTACCCATTTTATCAGCTGCTATTAACCTTATCTACTTCGGGATTCCCAGTGGCAATAGCCAAAATAGTATCTGAAAAGAGAGCTCTCGGAGACTATAGAAGTGCATATAAGGTATTTAAAATAGCATCCTTGGGGTTATTGATAGGAGGAATTCTATCATCTTTATTTATCGCTCTAGGTGCAGAATATATAGTTGAATCCGTTGGTAATAGGAATGCTTACTATTCCCTAATTGCCTTGGTTCCTGCCTTATTATTTGTACCGCTTATGTCCTCCTTTAGGGGATTTTTCCAGGGTAGAAAAACAATGATTCCAACAGCAATTTCACAGATTGTAGAGCAGCTTGTTAGAGTGGTAGTAGGATTATCTCTTACAGTAGTTCTTTTAAATAAAGGGATTTCTATAGCTGCAGGTGGTGCTTCCTTCGGAGGGTCTGCCGGAGCCATAGCTGGTATGGTAGCTATAGTTTTTATCTATTTAAAGTATAAAGGCTCCATTAAAGATGAAATAAGATTATCTACAGTAAATAACGAATATGGTGTATCAAGAATAGTAAAGGATTTATTGCTGATTGCAATTCCAATAACCATAGGTTCAGCCATAGTACCTATAATGGATACCATAGATACGGCATTGATATTTCAAAGATTACAGGTAATAGGCTATTCGGAAAAGGTTGCAAATGATTTATATGGGCAACTTAAGGGTAATGCACAAACCCTTATAAACCTTCCTATGGTTTTTTCTGTTTCTATAGCTATGAGCTTGGTTCCTGCTATATCTGATGCCTATGCTAGAAAGAGTAGGGGAGAAATTAAGGAATTGATTTCTTCAGGAATTAGAATGACGCTTCTAATTGGGTTACCGGCTGCATTAGGGCTATTTGTATTGGCAGAACCGGTTATAAGTCTTCTTTATTTTACTAGATCTGCTGAAACAATTGAAAGTACAGGAAGAATCTTAGCTGTTTTATCTTTTAGTGTAATATTCTTAACATTAGTACAGACATTAACAGCCATGTTACAAGGTATTGGAAAAACCTTTGTACCCGTTAGGAATCTTGCAATTGGTGCTGTTGCAAAGGTAATACTAACATATTTGCTTACAGCAATTCCTGAAATCAACATTAGAGGAGCAGCCATTAGTACAGTAATCACATATGCCATTGCATCATTCCTGGATTTATATAGTATAGTAAATATTACAAGGTTAAAGTTAGATTACAAGACTATAATTTTTAAACCCCTAATATCAGCAATTGGTATGGCTCTTGTTGTGAAGCTTGGATATGAGGTCGTGGTTGGCTTTGCAGGAAATACTATAGCTACTTTAGCCGGAGTTTTAGCAGGGGTAATTGCTTATGGTATATTACTTGTAGTAACAGGAACACTTACTAAGGAGGATTATTCCCTTCTGCCTATTGGAGATAAAATTGCTAAAAAACTTGAAAAATTTAAACTTCTTAAGTAACCTGGAACATCAACTTATTTACTAAAACAAAGGAGAGAACTATGGGAAAGATTTTTATTGTTGGATTAGGACCTGGAAGCGTTGATGCTTTAACCCTAGGGGCAGTAAATAGAATAAGAGGCGGGAGGAAAAACTTTTTAAGAACCGAAAAACACCCAACTGTAAACTATTTTATTGAAAATAATATAGACTATAAATCCTATGATTATATATATGATAGTGAAGAAGACTTCTTAAGCGTATATAAGACTATTGTCCAAGAACTGATGAAAGAGTCTGAAACTGAGGATGAAATAAATTATTACGTTCCAGGGAATCCCATGGTTGCAGAAAAAACTGTAGACCTCTTGCTTGAAAATAACATGGAAGTGGAAATAGTATCTGGTATGAGCTTTATCGAGCCTATGATTGAAATTGTGAAAAGAGACCCAATAAACGGACTTAAAATAGTAGACGGAGCAGTTTTTGACTCACTTATGGTAGATATCAATGTAGATATGATAATTACTCAGGTTTACAACAAACGTATCCTTTCTGAGGTAAAGATAATACTGTCTGAAATTTATTCCGATGAACACTACCTATGGCTAATTCACAATGGTGGTATAAAGAATGAGGAGAAAATATTGAAACTTCAGGTATTTGAGTTAGATCATTACGATGAAATTGCCTCATTAACCAGCATTTACGTTCCTAAAATTGAAAAAAATATTAAAAACATATATGATTTTAATGATATTATGGGTATAATGAGGATATTAAGAGGTAGTGAAGGATGTCCATGGGATATTGAACAGACTCACGAGTCAATTAGGCAATCTATAATTGAAGAGGCTTATGAGGTTGTTGATGCAATCGACAGCAAAGATGTAAATAATCTATGCGAGGAATTGGGAGATTTGCTCTTACAAGTTATCTTTCATAGCCAAATAGCCTATGAAGAAGGTGAGTTTAACCCTATAGATGTAACTAGCTCTCTTGCAAACAAGTTAATTTTGCGGCATCCACATGTTTTTTCTCAAAAAAATGTGGAAAATTCAATGGAAGTAGTATATAATTGGAATAAGATAAAATATGCAAATAGGGAAATTACTACACTTACTGGAATCCTTAGGGATCTTCCTAGACTTCCGGCTCTTATGCTAAGCTATAAGGTGCAGGACAAAGCAGCAGGGATAGGCTTTGATTGGGATGATATACAAGGACCTATAGATAAGGTGAAAGAGGAATTTAATGAAGTTTTAGAAGCAATGAATTTATATGGCAAGGGGGACGAACTAGTAGAAGGTGAAGTAGGAGATTTACTATTTGCCGTTGTAAACCTATCGAGGTTCTTAGATGTTAACCCTGAGCTAGCCTTAAATAGAACCATAAATAAATTTATCAGAAGACTTGAGATAATGGAAGTTAAGACTCAAGAGATGAATAAGAAATTAGAGGATATGTCACTTCAGGAATTAGACCAACTGTGGAATATGGCTAAAGAAGTTGAATAAGTATGTTTTATATTTTAATATAATAAAAAACATTAAGAGGAGGAATTGATTATGAACAAAGCTGAACTAATAGCAAGCATGGCTGAGAAGAGTAATTTGACAAAGAAAGATGCGGAAGCAGCATTAAATGGTTTCATGAAATCAGTTGAGGAATCTTTGGCAGAAGGTGAAAAAGTTCAATTAGTTGGATTTGGTACATTTGAAGTTAGAGAAAGAAAAGCTAGAGAAGGAAGAAATCCTAGAAACCCAGAAGAAGTAATTAAGATTCCGGCATCAAAGGCTCCAGTATTTAAAGCAGGTAAAGGATTAAAAGAAGTAGTTAATGAATCTAAGAAAGCTAAGAAAAAATAGGAGATAAATGTAAAAGATAAGAAATCAGGTCATTGACCTGATTTTTTGGTTTGGGAGGTTGTAATGAGAATCGACAAGTTTTTAAAGAATGCCAGGATTATAAAGAGAAGAACTATAGCTAAAGAAGCATGTGAACAAGGTAGGGTTTCGATTAATGGGAAATCAGCCAAGCCAGGAGATGAAGTTAAAGTGGGGGATAAGGTTCAGGTTAACTTTGGAAGTGGTCCAATGAACATAGAAATACTTGATGTAAAGGATAATGTAGGTAAAGATCAGGCAACAACTTTATATAGAATTCTTGAGTAAAGGCTTTTGGTATAAAAGCCTTTTTTTCTTCATATATATTATGGAGGAATAGGAGGGATTCTTGTGACTGAAATGAGACTTAGTGCAAGTAATCAGAAAATAGTATTAGAAGATAGGAGTAACCTAGTGATATCTGGAGTGGAACAGGTGGACAGCTTTAATGAGAATACAATTATTTTAACTACGATAAAAGGGGGGTTAAGTATCAAGGGGGAAGGGCTTAATGTAAGTAAGGTAAACCTTGATGAAGGTAACGTTAGAATTACAGGCATAATAAACAGTATCTCATATAATAATAAAGAAGGGGCTCCTAAAAATCTTATGGGTAGGATTTTTAAATAGGTGATATTATGGAGATAAATGTTATGGAGGATATATTATCCTTTGGAGCCACTTTAATTATAGGAGCTCTAATGGGTGTCTTATTCGATTTATATAGAGCTTTTAGGAGAATATCTAAACCAAAGAGGATTTTATCCTTTATAGAGGATATTTTATTTTGGATCATTATTATAATGATTTTTTTTGCCCTTTTAATTATGACTACAGATGGAATACAAAGGGGATTTGTCTACATTGGATGTTTAGGGGGTCTTTTAATTTATATGGTTTTACTTTCTAACATATTTTTGTCGTTTTTTATTTTTGTTTTCGAGTTGATATTAAAGGCCGTTAATGAGATAATAAAAGTAAGTATCAACCCTATTAAAGAGATAATTAAAAAGAATCGATTAAACAAGATCATTAAGATTCCTGGAGTTATTCTTAAAGAAATGGGTAGATATGTAAATATAGTATCTAAGAAGAAATAGCAGAGATGTATACAAGGTGGGATTATTATGAGTGTTTCAACTTCAAGAAAAAAAGTAAATGTAAGAAAGAAAAAAAGTCGGGGCTTTAGACTGATTCATTTAGTCTTAATTTTTTTAGGTCTATACCTTATAGTAGTTCTTAATCATCAAAGAGGTCTTATGAAGGATTTAGAGGCTAAGAAAGAGATGAATCAAGAGCAAATCAATGGGCTTGAAAAGGAAATAGAAGATTTGAACAAAGAAATCGAAGCAAGCGGAACTCTTGAATTCGTAGAAAAGGTAGCTAGAGAAGATTTAGGCATGGTTAAGCCAAGAGAGATTATATATGTAGATAGAAACAAATCAGATGAACAAATCTTTGATGTTTTCAGAGA
>CAZTEN010000145.1:0-4857 GCA_964612495.1 uncultured Tissierella sp.
TTCCACTTAATGTGTCTAGCTTAAAAGTTATTGATGATACTACTTATATCTTGTGTGCAGAATACAACCCATATTTGAAAATTAATGGGGATAAGGAGAAAGCATTGAAGGAATATAAGGAATTAAAGGATTTTGAAATATTGGATGAGATTCCCTTCTGGTCCAACGGCCAAGGATATACTAATAAAAAGAGAAATAAGCTTTATATTTATAAGGCTGATACTAAGACTCTCTTACCTATAAGCGATGATTTTACAAATGTAGAATGCTATGAACTCAATTTAGATAAGAATAAGATAGCCCTTATTACTTCTTCCTTTATAGATAAGATGAGTATTAAAACTAAGCTTAATTTATATGATATTAATAAGGCTCGACTAGAATCTATATCTCCCCTTGAGGATTTCTACTACCAATACTGCAACTTCATAGATGATAAGCTCCTCTTTATAGGAAGCCAAGGAAAGACCTATGGATTAAACGAAAATCCTCATATATATACTACTGATTATACAGGACATAAAACCATGAAGATATCAGACTTGGATTTAAGTCTATGGAATTCCATAGGCTCAGACTGTAGGTACGGGAACTCTACCGGAAGCAAAATAGATAGGGATTACCTGTATTTTACTACTACAGAAGGCACCTCCTCATATATTAGCAGAATCGATTCATATGGAAATGTGGAAAAACTATCTAGTAATAAGGGCTCAATAGATGGATTTGATGTTAAGGATGATAAGCTATATTTTATAGGTCTTAGGGACTTAAAGCTTCAGGAAGTCTATTCACTCAAGGAAGAGGAGTTACAGCTAACCCATTTCAACTCATGGGTTAATGAAAAAATCAAGCTATCCCCTCCCGAAAAGCTGAATTTTATTACTGATAATAGTATAGAAATTCAAGGTTGGGTTATAAAACCCGTTGATTATGAAGCCGGAAAAAAATATCCGGGAATCCTAAATATCCATGGGGGACCCAAGACGGTCTACGGCAGTGTCTTCTACCATGAGATGCAGCTATGGGCTAATGAAGGCTATTTTGTATTATTCACAAACCCTAGAGGAAGCGATGGCTTTGGAGATGACTTTGCCGATATCAGGGGCAAGTATGGGACTATTGATTATGAAGATATTATGGATTTTACCGATCTTGTACTTATAAATTATCCTGATATAGATAAGGATAGAATAGGGGTTACAGGAGGGTCTTATGGAGGATTTATGACCAACTGGATTATAGGTCATACTTCCAGGTTTAAGGCTGCAGCATCCCAGAGATGTATATCCAACTGGCTTTCATTCTTTGGTACCAGTGATATTGGATATTTCTTTGCCCAAGATCAAGTATCAGGCACTCCATGGAGCGCACCTGAAAAGCTTTGGAATGATTCCCCTCTAAAATATGCAGATAAAGTTACTACACCTACCTTGTTTATTCATTCGGATGAGGACTATAGATGTTGGATTCCTGAGGGATTACAAATGTTTACAGCACTTAAATACCATGGAGTGGATTCTAGATTAGTGGTCTTTAAGGGTGAAAACCATGACCTCTCCCGAAGCGGAAAACCAAAGAGCAGAATTAGGAGACTAAAGGAGATTACTGAGTGGTTTGAGAAATATCTAAAGTAGTCTGGAGGTTTTTTTATGAAAGGATTCTTAAGGAAACTTTTAAAATATCAACCTATTATATTTTTAGATCATTTGGCTTTTAGAATTGGAGAAGACAATATTTCTGCAATAGGTGCCCAATTAGCCTATTTTCTAATACTGTCCATATTCCCTTTTATGATTGTTTTACTTAATATCATCTCTTATACATCTATTGTGGAGCCGGATTTTATATATGGGGCTATTCAGTTTCTGCCACCGGATATTCAAAATATAATCACCGGCTTCGTAAATGATTTAGTTTCTAGCAGTAGCCAGAGTCTATTATCTATTGCAGCTATTGCAGGTATTTGGACTGCATCATCAGGGGTAACCCCCGTTATCAGGGCAATAAATAAGGCATATGATTGCAAGGAGACTAGGTCCTTTTTAAAATTAAAAGGTCTATCTATCCTACTTACCATAGCTCTTTTAGTTTTGTTGCTCTTAGTAATAGTGGCCCTAGTATTTGGGGAGTTTCTAGGAAAGAAGCTATTTAATTTCTTGGGATATGGGCATGTCTTCATAAAATTCTGGAATAACTTCAGATTTATAATACCTATGGTCTTTATGACATGGATATTTGCCCTTCTATATAAGTTTAGTCCGTGTGTCCCATTTAAAAAGAGCATAAAGCTTAATAAAGCCATGCCCGGTGCAGCCTTTGCAACGGTTGGATGGGTATTTGTATCCCTCTTATTCTCATATTATGTAAAGAACTCCGGAAAATATGCCATCACATATGGGAGCCTGGGAGGTGTGATTGTCCTATTAATATGGCTCTACTTAAGCAGTATGATTATGGTCTTGGGCGGAGAAATAAATGCGACTATAGCATATTACAACAATAGGCCATTAAGATTTGAACCGGGAAGAAGCGTATTGAGCAAGTTTATTAAGTGAACAACTAAGAAACAGCTTTCACGTCAAACAAGATAGACCAGTGAGTCAATTCTTAGATGATGATAAGGCCAGGCAGGTCACTGACTTTGCTCCGCTTTCCATCATTAAATTAGCACATTCCTTAAAGGTTGAGCCTGTGGTTATTAAATCATCTATAAGGAGTATGCTTTTATTTATGAATTCATTGGGATTCCTTATGGTGAAGGAATCCTTTAAATTTTTAAGCCTTTCACTTCTATTTAATGTATTTTGCTCTTTAGTCCATTTGGACTTGATTAGATTATTTCTGGATACAGGAATATAAAGCACCTCTCCTATATATGAAGCCAAGAGTTCCGATTGATTATAGCCTCTTATAGCTTCCTTCCTCCTATGAATTGGAATAAACCCTATTAAATCTATATCCTTTATTTCTTTATTTTTTATAGTTATGAGCATTAATTGAGCTAAGGGCTTATAAAGATAGGATTTATCATTGAATTTAAAATCGTGAACTATCTCCTTTAGATACTTATTGTAAGAGAGGCAATAAATGGCCCTATGGATTAAATCAGTATCCAAATCTACTTCTTTATTGGAAAACACCAGCCTTTCCCTGCAATCATTGCAGATAAAGTCCGCTACCATACCATTTCTATCCTTACATAGATAACATAGATTCTTTGTTGGAAACAATAGATTTTTTATACCCATAAAAATCCTCCTTAAGAGAAGAATGTCTGCATATATTCCCTAATTCGCTTGTCCAAAGAAGAATACCTCTTAGCAATGATATTATTCTTTATCATCATGTGCATATATCTCTCATCCCCTACTAAGACCACTAATTTTCTTGCCCTGGTAATGGCTGTGTAAAAAAGATTTCTGGTTAATAACATTGGAGGACCTGAGGATATGGGCATGATTACTACCGGAAACTCACTCCCTTGAGCCTTATGCACAGTTGTAGCATAGGCAAGCTTAAGCTCATCCAAGTGTTTGAAGTCATATTCTACTCTCTTTTCATCATCGAATATTACTCTTAGGGTGTTTTCCTCATTATCGATTTCACTGATATAGCCAAAGTCACCGTTGAATATCCCTTCACCCTTTGTACCTTCCTGACTTCCTTTAATAATGGTCCACTCCATCTTATAGTTGTTCTTAGTCTGCATAATCTTGTCCCCGACTCTAAAGACCTCTTCACCTATTTTCTTTTCATCTTTGAATTTTGATTTTGGATTCAAAGAATCTTGAAGGTATTTATTTAGGGAATTGATTCCTACATCCCCCTTTTTCATGGGTGTTAGGACTTGTATATCGGTGATTGGATCCACCCCATAAAAGGATGGTAACCTATCCTTGTTTAAGTCTGTTATTGTCTTAACTATATCATTCCTAGTGGATATAAAGAAAAAGTCCTTGTCCTTTTCATTAAGAATCGGAGCCTCTCCCTTATTGACCCTATGTGCATTGACTATTATCATGCTTTCTTCAGCCTGTCTGAATATTTCATCTAACTTACAAACCTTAATAGTTCCAGAACTTATAATATCCTTTAAGACATTCCCGGGTCCAACAGAAGGCAGCTGATCTATGTCTCCAACTAATATGACCCTTGTACCCTGACTTATGGCCTTTAAGAGGCTGTTCATTAGAAGTATGTCAATCATAGATGCCTCATCAATGATGATTACATCTGCTTCTATAGGGCTGTCTTCATCTTTAAAGAATTCTGCACTATCTTCCTCCATAAAGGATATCTCCAAAAGCCTATGGATTGTCTTAGCCTCTCTTCCTGTCGTTTCAGTCATCCTTTTAGCCGCCCTACCCGTTGGTGCAGCCAGGACTACCTCTAGGTTTAAATTTTCACAGATAGTAATAATTGCATTGATGGTAGTTGTTTTTCCTGTACCCGGCCCCCCTGTTATGATAATCATCCCATTAGTTAGGGATTCCTTTATGGCTTTTATTTGTTTTTGTCCAAAGGATATTCCTTCTTCCTTCTCAATTAATCTAATCTCTCTATCGGCATCTACTTCCAGCTCATCAAATTCATATCTAGAAAGCTCTATTATCTTTCTTGCTACGCTGTTTTCAGCCATATAATAAGGCTTATAATATATATAGGTCTTATCTTCATCATTTATGGCATAAAAGCTTTGCTTAAACACCATGTCTCTTATTCCATCTTCTAGAAGGTCTGCATCTATTTCCAATAGCTTTGAAGCTCTGTCAATCAGCTCATCCTTTAGTACATAGCAGTGACCTTCCCCTGCGCATTCCTTAACAACATACTTAAGTCCCGCTTCACACCTAT
>CAZTEN010000145.1:4867-5564 GCA_964612495.1 uncultured Tissierella sp.
GTTGATATCTACCCCCATCTTATTGGCTATAGTATCGGCAGTTTTAAACCCTATTCCATATATGTCCTCTGACAGCTTGTATGGATTTTCACCGATAATCTTTATAGTTTCACTGCCATATTTCTTATATATCTTAATAGCTTGATTGATGCTTATATCGTACTGCTGAAGGCAGACCATTATATCCCTTAGTTCTCTTTGCTCATCATAGGCTTCCATAATCCTCTTTAGCTTTTTATCCCCAATTCCACCGACTTCCTTGAGTTTTTCAGGATTGTATTGGATTATATCCAAGGATTCCAGGCCGAATTTCTCCACTATTCTCTTAGCTGTCTTAGGGCCTATATTTGGAATCATACCTGAGGATAAATAGTTTTCAATTCCCTTAAGTGTAGATGGAACTACTGTATTTATACCGGTAAAGCTAAATTGTTCTCCGTATTTATCGTGATAGATAAGGTCTCCTTCTAGGGATACTGTCTCATCTGTGTTTATAAGGGCAGCATAACCTACGATGGTAATATCTCCATCGGATGTAATCAACCTACCAACGGTATAACCATTGGATTCATTTCTAAAAATTATCTCCTCTATAACACCCTCGATTACCATGACTAGCCACCCCTTAATAAGTTGATTATAACAGAATCTGTAAATAGAAGCTATATTCTAATGAGGAGGCTTTAAAGAATATTCC
>CAZTEN010000146.1:0-5532 GCA_964612495.1 uncultured Tissierella sp.
TCTGCCCTGTAGTTTCACGCAATTATATATTGCAAGTACCGTGCCAACTTTTAAAGGGTCCAATTTAAGCGTTTTCTCAAGTTGTTGCTTGTGCTTAGGTGTTGCGGCTATGCAGCATATTTTGCTTTGGGAATAGGTTTTCCTCAGGATGAAGACGTTTGCACGATTGCAACATTTCCACAAGTGTTGCATCTCGACAACATTATTCTTCGTTATCGAGTATTTCTATATCAAATTTTTTTAACTTCCTACTTAAAGTTGATGGATGAACTCCCAAGGCCTTAGCTGCTTTTCGAAGGGATGAAAAGTTATCCATAGCATCCTTAATTATATACTTCTCATATAATTCTAATAAATAGGTTAGCTTAGGAGTTTCTGAATCTTTTGTAATATCAGTGAAGTTCATCATTTGTCTTGATAAAATTTTAGTTGGAAGATCCTCTATTTGGATTTCCTCTTTATTGGTCATTATAAACAAATACTCAATGAGGTTTTCCAATTCCCTTACGTTACCGGGCCAAGAATGTGATGTTAGAGCCTCAATTGCCTTTTTAGTAATGGTAATTGTCTTATTATATTTTCTATTTAACTTCTCTAGAAAATAGATTATTAACTCTTCTATATCTTCCCTTCTTTCTCTTAAGGGAGGTATAGTAATAGGTATAACATTTAATCTGAAAAATAAATCCTCTCTAAAATTCCCATCCTTTACTTCCTGTTTTAAATTCCTATTTGTAGCTGCAATTATTCTTACATCTAGACTTATCGGATTCTTTCCACCTACTCTATATACTTCTCTTTCTTGAATTACTCTTAGAAGCTTTGATTGGACCGGCAAAGGTAGTTCCCCTACCTCATCTAGCAGGATTGTCCCTTCATTTGCTAACTCGAACATTCCGGGTTTACCTTCCTTACCTGCACCTGTAAATGCTCCTCCTTCATATCCAAATAGTTCACTCTCAAATAAATCCTTAGGTATTGCAGCACAGTTCACTTTAATAAAGGACTCATCCTTTCTAGGGCTTCCAGAGTGAATGAATTTAGCCAAAACTTCTTTACCGGTACCTGATTCCCCATGTATTAATACTGTAGAATCATATTTTGCTACTCTTGATGCCAGTTTTACTGTTGCATTCATTTCTCTACTAGAATAAATAAAATCCTTATCTCTAACAAATTGCTCTCTAAGCCGTTTTATTTCTTCAGAATATTTAATAGTCAATTCCTTAGTATCTGTTAATTCATTCTTTAAATCTACTAAATCTGTAATATTTCTTGTATTATTAACAACTCCAATTAATTCATTATTAGTATTATATACCGGACTTGCAGTTGTTAAGGCAGCTTTTCCAGTTACATATTTATGCATTGTGGATATACGTTTCTTATCCTTTATGACATCAAGAGACAATGCTTTATTTATAATCCCTTTTTCTAATAAATCTTCAAGATTTTTTCCAAATATTTCTTCACTAGAAAGTCCGGTTGTATTTATATAGGCATCATTTAAGTAAATTACATTACCATATGGATCAGAAATTAAAATCCCGTCCGATGATGAATCCATGGCTCCAATAATCAATTCATTATCCATTCTTTACCTCCTACACATAGTATTGATAATTAAACCAATTCCAACAATTCTTCTATTCTATCAATTTTATAGTCATATTCATTAACTTGACCAAATCCATATTTAGCATAAATAAATGAAATCCCAGATAATCTAGCAGCCTTCCTATCCCCTTCTGTGTCTCCTAGGTATATGGAATTCTTGAAATTATTCCTCTCTATCACAAGATTTATATTTTCACTCTTTGGAAGTCCGGTCCTACCTATATATTCAAAGTCTGTGAAGTATCTTTCAAATCCATTATATTTTATGAATGCTTCTATATATCCGTCCTGGCAGTTGCTTACTATAGCTAATTTATATTTTGCAGAGAGTTCATTAATCACATTCTCAAGACCGGGATATAGGTTTCCACCATGAGCTTCAATATACTCTATTTCGTTCATATTGCATTCTCTTTCTATTTCTCTTATTTTCTCTTCATCAAGATAGTATAGGAAAGCCTCAAATATTTTAGATATGGGAGTTCCCATAAAGCCTTCAATATCTTCTATAGTAAACTTCTTTGTAACTTCCTCATATTTGTCTAAGGCTTGATTCCAAGATTCTAAAATCTCCTTTGTAGAGTCCCACAAGGTTCCATCTAAATCAAAAATAATACTGTCTAGATTCTCTACTTTTTTAGTTTTACTTGAACTCATTATTTTCAAACCACCTTTCATGTTAAGATCTTTTATTTACCATCTGCCTAATAAGGCAATTGCCTCTTAATAATCCTTCTTGTGTACATCTATGCAATTGCTTCCCAACTTAAACAGGTCTTTGAAAAAATGCAATCATGAAATCACTCCAATCTCTATTACTATAATTATACTACATATTTTCCTAAATATCAGGTCTAATTGCATAGTAATTACATATTACTTCATTTTAAAAACATCTATTTAAATGGAGTTTTTGCAAAGTCCATGTGTTTTATTTATTTGTTGCAAACAAACATTTGTTCTGTTATAGTGAACATAAGAAATAAACTTACATAGTGGGGTGAAAAAATGGAGAGAGCACTTGAGAACAAATTAATCGCAGTAATTCCTAAATATATACCGGATCAAGGAAATTGCACAATTATATATACCGAGAAGTCAGAACCCTTGATCTTAGAAAATACTATTACTACAGTTATGAAAAGAATCGGAAGGCACTACATGGTAGATTTAGATGCCATTAAGGAGAGAAATGGCAAACTAATAAACATCTCATATCCAGTACCCATAAGTCTTGATGATGATGTCTTTATTCCAATTAAGGTTAGGAAGCCCTTTGGTAAAAATGATAAGTCCTTTGGTTATATAAATTTAGAATATATCGATAGTATAAAGACGGATGATAGTTTTACCATTATACATCTTAGGAATCAAATAGAGATTAAGTGCCTATTTAAAAAGGCAACCCTAAATAAGCATATCAGCAACGGCACAATAATAAAGAGATTCCATGAAGACAAAATTAAGGGTCTTAAAATAAGCAGAGACATTAGAATAGGCGAAGATAGTACTACTATCTATGAAAGCGACAGGACAGTAATAAATCTGTACCTAAATGCAGATTTTTTAAAGACAAAAGGATAAAAGCACGCAAAATTGCGTGCTCTTAATATGTCGACCTAATTAGATTCTAGCAACTCCTGATTTTCTAGCTGCTTCAGCTATTGCTTCTGCAACCTTAGTTGCAACTTTTTTATCGAGTGCACTTGGGATAATATTTTCTTCATTTAAATCCTTTTCTTCTATATAATCTGCAATTGCATATGCTGCCGCTAATTTCATTTCCAGGTTGATTTCTCTAGCTCTTACATCCAAGGCTCCTCTGAAAACTCCAGGGAATACTAATACATTATTAATTTGATTTGGGAAATCTGACCTTCCGGTACCTATTACCCTAGCCCCAGCTTCTTTGGCTAAGTCAGGCATTATTTCAGGTACAGGATTTGCCATGGCCAGTATGATTGAATCCTTGTTCATGGATTTAACCATTTCAGGGCTAACAGCCTCTGCTGATGATACTCCTATAAATACATCACAAGCAAGCATAACATCCCCTAAAGATCCTCTTTCATTATTTGGATTACTTTCCTTAGCAAGAGTAACTTTTGCATCGTTCATCTTTTCTCTTCCATCATAAAGGGCACCATTTCTGTCACATACGATTACATTTTTAGCTCCGGCAGCCATTAAGAGTATAGCTATTGCAGTTCCTGCAGCCCCTGCTCCGTTTATTACGATTTTTATCTCTTCAATTTTCTTACCTACTACTTTCAATGCATTAATTAAACCGGACAAGACCACTATTGCCGTTCCATGTTGGTCATCATGAAATACAGGTATATCCAAGTCTTTCTTTAATCTTTCTTCTATTTCAAAACATCTAGGGGCTCCAATATCTTCAAGGTTTATTCCGCCGAAGCCCGGAGAAATCAATTTAACTGTTTTGACTATTTCATCAACATCATTTGAATCTATGCAAATAGGGAAGGCGTCCACATCCGCAAACTCCTTAAACAAAATGCTCTTGCCTTCCATTACCGGAAGTGCAGCCTTAGGACCTATATCTCCTAAGCCCAATACTGCAGACCCATCGGTAACTACAGCCACAATATTGCCCTTAGAGGTATATTTAAAAATATCATCCTCATTTTTATGTATCTGCCTGCATGGCTCAGCGACCCCCGGGGTATAAGCTAAGCTTAAGTCTTCTCTTGTTTCTACCTTTATCTTTGAAATAACTTCAATTTTTCCTTTATGTTTTTCATGGAGCTTTAAGCTCTCTTCAAAATAGTTCATTTTAACACTCCTTTGCCTTGTCCTAAATATGATGATAGACTATTTTAAGAGGTTTTTCAATAAATACTTGCACTAGAGCTCTACCATCAACGATTATTGGTTCGACATGTCTAGAATTTTCCTGTTAATATTTGAACACCTATGGATACAAAAACTACTAGGGTATCTACAATAAAGCCAAGGATCATTGGCTTAAAACCAATATTTTTCATATCTCCCAAGCTTGTTTTAAGTCCAATAGCTGATAAAGCCATAACCATGCAAAACTTAGAGCTTTTTGAAAGAGTAGGTATTAGTGTAATCGGTATAATCCCTGCGCTACGAATGGCTACAACAACAAGAAATAATATAATAAAGTAAGGGAAAATTTTCTTTAAGTTAAAGGATGAACTCCCATGTACACCCTCTGTTTTTGCTTCTAGCCTTTCTGTTATAAGAGAGAATATTAATACATATGGAATTATAAACAAAGTCCTGGTGAGCTTAACTATAACAGCTGTATTTCCCGCTAAATCAGAAAAAGCATAGCCTGCAGCTACAACTGATGATGTATCATTAACAGCAGTCCCCACCCACAATCCATAACCGTCATTTGACATACCAAGTGCCATACCAATCCATGGAATTACCACAACCGTAAGAACATCAAATATAAAAGTTGAAGAAATTGCATATGCTACATCTTCATCCTTTGCTTTGATAACAGGCCCTACTGCAGCTACAGCAGAACCACCACATATTGCTGTACTGACTGACAATAGATTGGTAAGTTTCCAGTTCATTTTGAACATCTTACCTATTAAGTTCCCAGCACCAAATGCAGTTGCCATAGTAAAGATCATTACAAAAAGTGAGTATTTCCCTACATCTAAAACCTCAGAGAAATTCATATTAACACCCATAAGTATAATCCCAATACGAAGAACAATCTTACCTGTATAACTTACTCCAGCATTGAATTGCTCATATCTATTTAATATGGGATTCAATGCCATACCAACTAAAAGAGCCATAACAGTAGCTCCAATAATATCACCCGGAATTAAACTACTTAAAAACATCGCAACAATTGCAACACAAGAACTAAGCAGCAAGCCAGGTGCTATCTTGTTTAATTTG
>CAZTEN010000147.1:0-991 GCA_964612495.1 uncultured Tissierella sp.
CTCTTGTGTTCTTCCTACTGCAAAGGCAGGAATAAGGACGGTTCCACCTCTTAATGCAGTTCTATTAATGATATCTATTAGCATCTTGGTGCTGCTTTCAAAAGGTTCATGGAATGTATCCCCATAGGTGGATTCAATAACAAGATAGTCGGCTTCATCAATGAATTCAGGGTTATTGATTATTGGTCTGCCAGGCATACCTAAATCCCCAGAAAATACCACCTTTGTACTCTCACCATCTTCATTTACCCAAAGCTCAAGGATAGAAGAACCAAGTATATGTCCTGCATCCTTAAATCTTATGGTTATAGAATCATTTATATTTATCCTTTGATTATATAAATAGGGTTCAAAGTATTTCATGGCATACTCTGCATCCTCCATGGTATATAGGGGCTCAACAAGGGTTAATCCTGCCCTTTGACGCTTCTTGTTATCCCACTGAACATCTGATTCTTGAATCTTTGCACTATCCATAAGCATGATTTCACAAAGTTCAAAGGTTGGCCTTGTACAGATGATCCTCCCCCTAAAACCATCCTTTACAAGCTTGGGGATCCGACCACTGTGGTCTATATGTGCATGGGTTAGTATCAAGTAATCAATATCTTTAGGATCATAGGGAAATGGGTTAGCGTTCATTCTCTCCATCTCATGACTTCCCTGAAACATTCCACAATCGATTAATATATTGTGTTTTTTAGTTCTTAAAAGATAATTAGAACCTGTTACCATCTTTGCTGCTCCAAAGAATTGAATATCCATATAGTTCACTCCTTTAAGTATTAAAACTATTTAAGCATTTTTCAATTTAAAAGAAAGACCTGTTCTTAAATAATCATCTATGTTCATATGGTTTATAGCTGCATTTTTTACACTGTTCATTTCCTTTAAATCACCATAAAGGATTGCTCCCACTATCTTTTGATCTAGTACAAATAGCTTATGATGAATATCCTTCTCATCATCAATATATTCATAAACCTGATGG
>CAZTEN010000147.1:1001-2204 GCA_964612495.1 uncultured Tissierella sp.
GTGTCTTTTCTTTGTTTTCAGAAATTCAAGCCTTTCCTGTAACTCGTAATATCCCCTGCAGAAAAAACTTGAATATCCCCCAGCCTCATATTGGTAAACAGCTTAGGCTTATCATATACCATATCTCCACCACTCATGTTATTTCCTGCAACCTTTCCCTGTTCCATACTTGCAGTCCACAATCCATAAACATTACCATCTAATTCTATTACATCTCCGGCTGCATATATATTATGGATATTGGTCTTAAGATGGGAGTCTACCTTAATCCCCTTGTTAAATTGGATTGGGGTGTCCTCTACCAAATCTAGGTTTGGTTTTACGCCTGTTGAAATCAGTACACCATGTGTCTTGATTAGTTCATGGTCATTTACAATTACCCCAGTAGCGAAATCCTCCCCATCTATAGCCTTTACCTTCTTAGATGTATATATATTTATACCGTGGCTTATGAGTTTTTCCTTTAGCTTATTTCCAATTTCTTCATCTACCTGTCTATTCATAGGATATGGTCCACTTGCTATTACATTGACCTTCTTTCCCATCTCCTTTAAAGACCATGCTGTCTCTAATCCTAATAATCCGGCTCCTATAACAGTATAAATTTCACAGCCAATGCAATCAATCTGTATTATTTCAACATCACCGATGGTTCTAAGGGCTAATACTCCATTTTTTTCTCTGCCTTCTATAGGAGGGATGAAAGGTCTGCTTCCTGTGGCAATTAATAATTTTTCATATTCATGTATCTTCCCATCTTGAAGGTAGAGCTGGTTTTTTTCTACATCGATTCTTTGAACCACACTGTTTAAAGCTACTGAAATATTGTTATCCTTATACCATTGTTCTTTATTTACTAGTAGAGAATCCTCTTTCATTTCTGAAGACAGGGCTTTTGATAGTTTAATCCTATAATATGTTAAATGAGGCTCAGCAGTTATTATGGTAATCGAGCCTTCTTTATCATTATTCCTAATTTCCTTAGCAGCAGTTAGGCCTGCTATACCATTTCCAATAATTAAGTACTTTGAAATCAATTTATGCCCCCCTATTTTATATTTACTAATAATTATTACCCATAAAGCCTTTAACAACACAGAAACCTCCAATAAAAATTGGAGGTTTCTGTGTTGTTATTGTTGGCTTGTAACTTCGGTCCAAATTCTATCATATTCCTTAATAATATCCATAGGATCCTTGAAG
>CAZTEN010000147.1:2214-5438 GCA_964612495.1 uncultured Tissierella sp.
GAAGACTTCGGTTTTTTCAAGAACTTCAGCCGATGGATAAGCTGTTGGGTCATTCTTAACTTCTTCATCAAGTAACTCTACTGCTTCCGGAATAGGGGATGAATATCCTATATATTCAGCATTCTTAGCTGCAATATCAGGTCTGGTCATAAAGTCTATAAACTTTTCAGCCCCTTCTTGATTTTGTGTACTCTTTGGTATTACCATTGAATCAAACCATAGATTTGTTCCTTCTACAGGTATTACGTATTCCAAATCCGGGTTTTCTCCTATCATGGTTACAGCATCACCTGAATATACTACTGCAATATCTGCTTCTCCACTTACTATAGCGCCTTTTACCTCGTCACCCATATAAGCCTTAACCAATGGCTTTTGTGCTATTAATTCATCTTTTGCCTGCTCTAGCTCATCTATATTTCTTGTATTAATTGAATATCCAAGCTTTAATAAGGCTACTGCAAGGCTATCTCTTTGACTGTTATACATTACAATTTGTCCTTCATATTGAGGATCCCAAAGGTCCGCCCAACTATCTAGGGGCTGGCTTACCTTAGTCTTATTATAGATGATACCTACAGTACCCCACATATATGGAACTGCATATTCGTTTTGAGGATCGTATTCCAGATTTAAGAAGCTTTCTCCTAACTTTTGAAAATTAGTTATATTTTCCTTATTTATCTTTACCAGTAAATCTTCTCTTATCATTCTTTCAATCATATAGTCAGATGGGAAGATAACGTCGTAGCTACTTCCGCCTTGCTTTAATTTGACATAAAGGTCCTCATTTGTTGCAAATGTATCGTAGACTACTTGGATTCCATACTCATCTTCAAATTGATCAAGGACATCCATATCGATATAGTCTCCCCAGTTATAGACATTTAACTTTGGCTTACTGTCCCCACAGCCAGTAGCCACAATCAGGATTGATAAAACAATTATTATCATTGCAATAGATTTAATTTTTTTCATATCTTTATCCTCTCTCCTTTAAAGTATTCTTATCAGCCCTCTTATTAATTATCAATAAAAGGATTAGTAGCCCTATAAACATAAGTGTAGATAGTGCATTTATTACAGGGTTTATACCCCTTCTTGCCATTGAAAATATGGTAATACTCAAGTTTGAAACTCCATGGCCGGTATTGAAGAAGGAGATTACAAAGTCGTCAATTGACAAGGTGAAAGCCATTAATGCACCGGTAATAATACCCGGCCTTATCTCAGGAATAATTACCTTTCTTAGGGTATAGGATGGAGTTGCTCCCAAATCCATGGCTGCCTCCGCTAAGTGCTTATTCATCTGCTTTAATTTAGGCAATATAGAAAGTATAACATAAGGTAGACAGAAAGTTATATGGGACAGAAGCATAGTTGTCAACCCAAATTGAAATCCAAAGAGCCTAAATAATGTCATCAAAGATACAGCTGTAACTATATCCGGGTTTAATACAGGGATATAGTTTAGGTTAAGAATCAACCTCTTACCAAGACCATTCATATTGTAAATCCCTATTGCTGCTATGGTTCCTATAACCGTTGAAATTATTGCTGTTAATATGGAAATCAATATGGTATTATATAAAGCCTTTAATACTTCCCTATCCCTGAAAAGTTCCATATACCATTTTAAGGTAAATTTGTTCCAGTTCCCTATCATCTTAGAATCGTTAAAGGAGAATACGATTAGTATGATTATAGGTGCATATAGAAAAAGAAATATTATGGCCATATAAAGTTTATTTAGATTTTTCTCTACCATAGTCCGCCACCGTCTCCTTCCTTCTCCTTATCGAACTTATATGAAAATATCATAGTAAGCAATATGAATATCATTAAAATAATGGACATGGCAGAACCAAAATGCCAGTCTCCTGTATATCTAAACTGTTGCTCAATTAAGTTACCTATAAGGTTTGATTTATTTCCTCCTAGAAGGCTTGAGATTACAAATGTACTTACTGCAGGTATAAATACCATAGATATGCCTGTAATTACCCCAGGTAGACTTAATGGAAATATTACCTTTAGGAAGGTTGTAATCCTATTTGCACCTAGGTCTTCTGCTGCTTCAACTAATTTTGGATCCAGCTTTACTAATACTGAGTAAATTGGAAGAACCATAAAGGGAAGGAAGTTATAAACCATTCCCAAAAGCACTGCACTATCGTTATATAATAGGTCTAATGGCTGAAATCCAAGCTTAGTTATGATAATATTTATAATTCCATTTTTACCCAATAAGGCTAACCAAGCATAGGTCCTTAAGAGGAAATTCATCCACATAGGTATTACAAAGAAGAGAATTAACATATTTCTTGTCTTTTCCTTCTCTTTGGAGATTATAAATGCTATAGGATATCCAAGTAATAAACAAAGGACTGTTGAAACCAAAGCTAAGTTTACCGACCTTAGAAGGACACTTGTATATATATGTGTAAAAAATCTTTTAAAGTTTTCCATGTTGAACTGAAAGGTAGAAAAATCCTGGCTATCACCTGTTGTGAATGCATAATAGGCAACTAATACCAAGGGTATTACTATAAAGACTAGGAGCCATAAGCTATATGGAATTGAATATCGTTTAAATTTCATCAGCCTTCACCTTCTTCATAATATGGAGGTTTTCAGGTTTTATAGTCATCCCAATTTCTGAGCCAACATCTTTCATAATTGTAGAATGTATCATCCATTCATAATCATCACTCTTTACGAACATCTCGTAATGAACACCTTTAAATGTAACGGAATTTACGACGCCCTTAAGTATCCCGTCATTTGATGCTACTATTTCTATGTCCTCCGGTCTAATAACTACCTCTACATCCTCTTCTTTTTGGAATCCCTTATCTACACATTGAAATACCTTACCAGAAAACTCAACTATATAGTCTTCATGCATTATCCCGTCAATAATATTGCTTTCACCTATGAAATCGGCTACGAAGGAATTCTTGTAAATATCAATAGGAGTACCAATTTGTTGAATTCTTCCCTTATCCATTACTACCACAGTATCGGACATGGTCAGAGCTTCTTCTTGGTCATGGGTTACATATATAAAGGTTATTCCAACTCTTTTTTGCATACTCTTTAGTTCAATTTGCATCTCCTTACGAAGCTTTAAATCCAATGCTCCTAGTGGCTCGTCCAATAAAAGTATCTTTGGCTCATTGACAAGAGCTCTTGCAATTGCAATTCTTTGCTGCTGTCCTCCG
>CAZTEN010000148.1:0-5429 GCA_964612495.1 uncultured Tissierella sp.
CTGAGCTTGAAATCTCCTTCAGCCCTTATGACTTCCCTCATTCCTTTGGAATTTCTCAAAAACAGGCATAGCTGAACAAAGGAAAAAAACAAGATACCCATGACAGGAGTTTCAAATATAACAAGGGCAGAATCTGCAGTAAGAACCAATAAAAATATTATTTTCATCAATTTTAAATCACTTTTACATAGACAGTCTTTTCCGCTTATAAAGACTAATAGTGTAGTTAATAAAACTACCATGGCCTTAAAGCCATATGAATATTTATATGAAATTTGTATCTTATACTTAATAATCAATGGAAGCCAGTCCAGTAGAATAAATCCCAGACTAAGTACAACAATAAAGAATAAAATTATAAAGACAAACTTCTTCTTTTTTTGACTCACAATATCACCAGCTTTCTCAATCAATTATACCCATTTTACCTGCCTTTTACTTTAGGTCATTTTGTTGGTGTTGACAAATATAAGGTCCTTGAGAGAGAATATATATATTAAAATTATTAGTTTGGGGGTATTAAAATGCACAGTTTTATGAATGATTATAGTGAAGGGGCACATCCAAGGATATTAGAACTTTTAAATAAGTATAATTTAGAAAAGAATGGGGGCTATGGTCTTGATGATCATAGTGATATGGCTAAAAGGTATATTAAGAGAGAATTAAAAAGAGATGATGTAGATATTCATTTTATTGCAGCAGGTACTCTTACCAATGTCCTTACTATTTCAGCCTTTCTTAAACCTTATCAGGCAGTTATATCACCTGACTCAGGCCATATAAATGTTCATGAGACAGGAGCTGTAGAAACTTCAGGCCATAAGGTAATATCTGTACCCACAATTGATGGGAAATTACGACCTGATGATATACTAAAGGTACTAAACTATCATCAAGATGAGCATATGGTACAACCTAAGATGGTATATATCTCCAATACAACGGAGTTAGGAACAGTTTATACAAAAAAAGAGCTGGAAGCCCTTAGTAAATGCTCTAGGGAAAACAATTTAATTTTATTTATGGATGGAGCTAGACTTGGCTCTGCTCTCACATGTAAATCAAATGATTTAAGTCTTGAGGATATTGCAGATTTAGTTGATGTATTCTATATTGGAGGAACTAAAAATGGGGCTCTTCTAGGAGAAGCCTTAGTTTTAATAAGGGATGACCTTAAGGAAGACTTTAGATATCTTGTAAAAAACAGAGGTGCCTTGATGGCCAAGGGTTTTGTTCTGGGAATACAATTTGAAGCCTTATTTCAGGATAATCTTTATTTTGAGTTGGCAGAGCATGCTAATATTATGGCTTGTGACCTTACAAAGATAATAAGTGACAAGGGCTATAAATTCTTTATAAAGCCATATTCTAATCAGCTATTCCCAATATTTCCAAATACCATTCTAGAAAGGATGAAGGATGACTTTGTATTTTCAATTCATGAGAAGATAGATGAGTATAATACAGCTATAAGGCTTGTAACCTCTTGGGCTACGAAAGAAGAAAGCGTAGATGCCTTTAGAAATTTCCTAGAAAGATATTAAAGCATACTGTAACCAATTTGAAATGATATATGACTATAAAAGGGGTATAATTAAACCACGGAGGTGGATAAATTATGAAAAGGATATTAATTTTTATTCTATTATTTGTTTTGATTTCAGGTAGTATACCAGCACTTGCAGTCTTGCCTGAGGATTATATTGCACTTCATGTAGCAAGCCCTTTAATACTGCATGGAGAGGAAGTTTCTCCTCTTGACTCAGACAATCCAAATGTTGTTCCTGTAATCCATAAAGACAGAACCCTGGTGCCTTTAAGGGCTATAAGCGAGCATTTTGGAGCAAAGGTACATTATGACGGAATAAAAAGGGAAGCGGTTATCAACTATAAGGATAAAACATACTATTTTCCTATAGACAAGAACTATTATAGACTTGAAGAATCAGGAAAAGACAATGTTTTAACTAGCTTTGATACTGAAACACTAATCATGGAAGATAGAACTATGGTGCCATTAAGGGTAATCAGTGAGAATATCTTAAATAAAAAGGTCGGTTATCAGGATAGAGTTATTACAATTGGTACAGAAAACGTAACCCTTGACTATAAGAATTTAGAAGCTATAAAGACTAAGATAGGACAAGCCTTGCAAGTTACATCAAAGGGCGAACTTAAAAACATTATCAATAAATTAAAGACCAATGACATGATTAGAGAAGAGGATATGCCATCTCCGGTGCCAAGAGGCATGGGGGAAGGACCTGTAATGGAAGCAGCAGGTGACAAAGATAAATCTACTTCCAATGACTTTTCTAATACAAATGAACAGGTGGAAGGTGTAAATGAAGCTGATATTATTAAGACTGATGGAGAGTTTATATATGTAGCTAATGGAAAATCAGTTAAGATTTACAGGGCTAATAATGGAAAGCCGATATTAGTTCATGAGATAAGCATGACTGTAAATCAAAAGACAGGAGAGTATATACACTTTACTGAAATGTATATTGATAAAGATAGGCTTATAGTTCTAGGTTCTAAGAATACCTTTAATAACTGGATAAGACCAATTCCAGAAATAGGTCCAAGCGATGAACCATCAATTGATTTAAGAATCGGAATTCTTCCTATGGGAAACACCTATACCTATGCAGGGGTTTATTCTATTGACTCCAATGGTAAAGCAAGTCTGTTGAAGGAAGTGGAGATAGAGGGAGATATGTTATCAAGCCGGAAGAAGGATGACGTTGTATATCTGATGATAAATAGGTATATGAATTATTACGGTAGAGATGATGGCATAGTACCAATGTACAGAGATTCTACAAAAGGTAATGAATTAAGGGAACTATCAATAGACAATATTATGTACTACCCTGGTAGATACCATCAAAATTATTTTATAGTAGCTGCACTGGATACTAGGAGTAAATCAACACCAACTAATATAGAGGCTTTTCTTGGTAGTGGTAATGTAGCATATATGAGCAATAATGCCCTATATATAGCAGGACAGGATTATAATACTATTTGGGGTACTATTACTAATATTTCCAAGTTTACAATAGACGGACTAAAGATAGGCTTTGCAGGTGGGGGAATGGTAGAGGGGTCAATCCTAAATCAATTTTCCATGGATGAATACAATGGCAATCTAAGAATTGCAACTACCAACTGGCAGAGAGAGAGCATCAACTCATTATATATATTGGACAAGAATTTAAATGAAATAGGTACAGTTAAGAACTTGGCTCCGGGTGAAAGCATCTATTCAACTAGGTTTATGGGGGATACGGGCTATATAGTAACATTTAGACAAATTGATCCCTTATTTGTAATAGACCTTAGTAACCCAAGTTCACCAAAAGTAGTAGGAGAACTTAAGATTCCGGGTTTCTCAAATTATCTACATCCTATTAGTAAGGATGTACTCCTAGGAATTGGACAAAACATCGATGAAAAAACCGGAAGACAAGATGGAATAAAGCTAAGCCTCTTTGATGTAAGCAATAGTTCCAGACCAAAGGAGATAAATAATCTAGTGCTAGGAAGTAGTGGTAGCTATGCCGAAGTATTAAATAATCATAAGGCCCTCATGCTAAACCTTGATAAAGATATGATTGCTTTTACTGCTCAGCTATCAAGCCTTTCAGGGGATTTTCAAAAGCAATATTTCAATGGAGGATTAGTCCTGGAGGTTAAGGAAGATGGATCTATGAAGTTAATTCAACAGATTCCAAGTGGTGGACTATATCCAACCTATGTAAATAGAATTATATATATTGGTGATCTTCTATATTATGTTCAAGATGATTCTATCAAGGCATTTAGTATGAATGACTTTGAAGAGATAAAGAGATAGATAACAAGCCGGATATATTAAGATAAAGAAAAAAACAGTTTTTACTGTTTTTTTTCTTTATCTTGTGGTATAAATCAATTACCAGGTGTTAATATACACCACCTCATTTCAATGGTGTGAGGAAATTGCTACCGGTACTTAAATTGAAAAAGACTTCATAAAATTAGAATAAAATAAAATAAAATTAAATGTATTGCTTTCGATTGGCTAAAATTTTACAACTTAAATGAATGAAAGAGGAGCAAGCAAATATGAAAATTGGATTATTTACTGATACCTATTATCCACAGATAAATGGGGTGGCAACTTCAGTATTGATGCTAAAGGAGAATCTTGAAAAACTTGGGCATAAAGTATATGTTTTTACTACTACTGACCCTAAGGCTAAAAAAAATGAACGAAATGTTTTTAGAGTGGCAAGCCTACCATTTAAGAGTTCAAGGAGACTTGGAATGGTATATCATCCTCGTCTAGCAAGGCGAATTAAAAGGCTTGGATTGGATTTAATCCATACCCATACCGAGTTTTCCCTTGGAATCTTTGGCCGTGCCATGGCTAGGTATTTAAACATCCCACATATACATACTTATCATACCATTTACGAGGACTATACTCATTACATAGTAAAATTCGGGCTTTTGGATACTGTAGCAAAGTCAGCTGCAAGGAAGTTAAGTGAAAATTTCTGCAATTCAGCAGACATGGTGGTAGTTCCCACTGATAAAGTTAAGGACTTATTATATTCATACAATGTTAATAAAAAAATAGCCACTGTACCTACAGGTATTAGCTTAGACAAGTATTCAAAAGAAAAATACAGCCAAGAGGGCATTATAAAGGTAAAGGGACAAATAGGTTTAAGACCCAATGATAAGGTAATTTTATACTTAGGAAGGGTTTCTGAAGAGAAGCACATTCATGAGATATTGGAAAATCTAAGCTCATATCTAAAAGAAAGGTCAAATGTTAAACTAGTAATCGTTGGGGATGGTCCTTATAGGGGAAATATTCAGGATTTATCAGAAAAGCTAAATATTAGTGATAGGACCATATTTACTGGAGAAAGACCTTGGGATGTAATTGGAATGTATTATCAAATAGGGGATGTATTTGTTAGCGCATCACAAAGCGAAACTCAGGGATTGACCTATATTGAAGCTCTTACTTCAGGTCTTCCTGTAGTAGCTAAAAAGGATAGATGTTTAGAAGGTGTAGTTACAAATGGATATAATGGATATACTTACAATACTAAAGAGGAATTCATAGAATATATTGATAATACACTATTTGATGATGCTGAAAGAAAGAGATTATCAAGCAATGCAACTGAATCTACTAGTAAGTTTTCAGCTATGACCTTTGCAAAAAATATAGAAGACCAATATAGGTATTTATTAGATATATTAAGTAAATATAAAAGGGTTTCATAAAATTAAAGGGGGTCCATATGAATATTGCATTTTTTTTAACACCTAAGAATGAAGTAATATATGAATATTTAGATGCGACAATGAGACAAGTTATGGAGAAAATGGAGCACCACGGATATACAGCTATACCT
>CAZTEN010000149.1:0-5428 GCA_964612495.1 uncultured Tissierella sp.
GTTGGTATTAATGGCAAAATAAAATTATATACTGATGGCAAGTATTTTGATGTTGACATACATGATATTCATTTAGAAGAAGATACAGCTTCATTAGATCACTATGACTATTATACTTTAATTGATTATAACCGAGCAGGAGTACCCTTAATTGAAATTGTAACTGCTCCTTGTCTTCATTCTAGTAATGAAGCAGTAACCTTTTTAGAATATTTAGACCCAGGAGTAATAATTCAAAGAATTATGGGAAGGGCTCCGGAAGAAAAGTCTATTTTTGTTAACTGGTCTGAATCCTGGTGGAAAATTAGGGATGAAATCGTCTCCATCATGGAGAAGGAAAATAGACATCAAGGTAAAAAATTCGATTATCTTAATGGAAAGGCATTGAAAAACTTTTGAAAAAAGAGGTTAAATCCTCATTGCGGTGGATTATGCAATTTTTAATAATTGCTTATGATGCCTAAAAAATAATTGAAAGGTTAGGTGGTTAATCATGGTTAAGTTCATTTTAGGTAGAAAAGGTGCTGGAAAAACTAAATGGTTAATTGACAATGCTAACAAAGATATGAAGGAGGGTAATGGAAACATTGCGTTCGTAGATGTAGATGATGATCATATATTCTCACTGAATTATAATGTGAGACTAATAAATGCCATGGAATTCAACATATTAAACGTTGAATCTTTCTATGGCTTTTTGTGTGGCCTTTTATCCATGGATTATGATTTAGAGAAGATATATGTTGATGGAATATATAAAGTAATGAGTTTAGATTTACAGGATTTAGTATACTTACATGATGCATTGAAGAAGATATGTACGAAGTATAATGTTGAGTTCTACGTTAATGTAGACTATACTCTAGATAAGATACCTGAGTTTATGAAGGAATATTGTTTAGAAATAGAAGCATAAAAATAGGGGGTGGCCATTGCCACCCCCTATTTTTATTATTTTTATTTAGGTCTAAAAGTTGAACAGTCTGTATCGTCTGAAGTTTGTGCGTTTTTTGGCTCTACAAGAATCTGATCTGCCATACATTTGTTTCCACCTTTGTTATAAAAACATGATGTAACAATACACTTAACACCATTTAAAGTTTTATTATCCATGATTTTCTCCTTTCAAATTGATTTCCAATGAATGATTTAATATCAAACACTAGGTTTCTTTTATTAGTTTTAGCTAATTATTATTTTTTATACTTTTAATAAATGTGTCCTTAGGTTAAAATAAACTAATGGAGGATTTTATATGGCAAAATTAGAACGATTAGACAAAGTATTAGCAAATATGGGCTATGGTAGCAGAAAAGATGTAAAAAAACATATTAAAAATGGTATGGTTAAGGTAAATGGCAATATAATTAAGGATAGGGAGACCAAGGTAAATCCATATGAGGATGAGATTACTATACATGGTGAAGTAGTTAATTACAGGGAATATATCTACCTTATGATGAATAAACCTCAGGGATTAGTGTCATCAACTGATGATCCCTTAACAAGAACGGTAATTGACCTTCTAAGTGATGAATATCGCATATATGAACCATTTCCTGTAGGTAGGCTTGATAAAGATACTGAAGGTTTGCTTCTAATTTCAAATGATGGGAAGTTGGCCCATGAGCTATTGTCACCGAAAAAGGGAATAGATAAAACATACTTTGCTGAGGTGGATGGAACAGTAGAAGAACACCATGTAGGAATTTTTAATAAGGGTTTAACCCTTGACGATGGGTATATGACTCTACCGGCAAGGTTGGAAATTTTGGAATCAGGAATAGTATCTAAGATTAACCTTACTATCCAAGAGGGTAAATACCATCAGGTAAAAAGGATGTTTGAATCTATTGGTATGAAGGTGTTATTCTTAAAAAGAATCTCAATGGGACCCTTGGAATTAGACCCTTCCTTAAAGCCCGGAGAATATAGGGAGTTAAATGAAGAGGAAATAAACATGTTAAAGTTTCGCTAATGTGATATAATGAGGTGTAGATGTCCACACCTCATTTCAGTGGTGTGAGGCAATTGCTGCCGATACTTAAATGGATGAAAAGAAAATTGGAATAATTTAATTAGAAAAGGTGTATATTTTGGAATCATATCTTAACCGATACAGAAGAAAAGGAATGTTTGAATCATTTTTTGCAGACAGATCATCATTAATAGTTCAGTTTAAGAATGGGGATATAACAAAGAGGGAATTTATAGAGAACAACTATGATATAGTGACAAAGATGAACATTAAGCCATTTCTGAAGATTGACAGCTTTGAAAAGGGTATGTACAACTACCAGTATTATAACGTAATGGCAAAGTATTTCACTACTTTGGCTAAGGAGATAAAAAATACAAAGAAGCATCAAAAGTATTATGTATATTACCTGAATAAGGGAAACCACTACTATCATGAGAAAGATAATGCAGCCCTTGGTTTAATAAGGTTTATAGAATTTAAAAATGTAGAAGCATATTATGTAAAGGTAAAATCAAAATCCCTTCAGGATAAGTTATTTGAAGTAGTTCTGAAGGATTATAAAGAGGCTATATTCCATTCCAAAGCTCAGTGGTTCTTAGAAATACTGAAAGAGGAAGGTGTATTTATAGAAGGTATGAAACCATCCTTAATAGACGGATATATAAATGAGACCTATTAAAATAAATCCCTGGAGAATCCAGGGATTATTTTGATAATATAGCTATTACTTCTTCATAGGTGGTGCTTTTAGGTATATTGAACTTTCCCGATTTAAGCTTGGTTTCCTTATCAAGCTCTATAGCTTTTGCGATAAAGTTTTTACTATTATCTATTACACCTGCATCTACTAAAATAGACCCAATCTTATCAGGATGTGACCCTTCAGGAATTTCAACTTTAATCATCTCTCCCGTCGGTTTTAATGGTTGAGAATCATTTGGCTCCTCTACAGTTTCTTTATCTTCTACTTCAGCTGCTTCTCCATCTGGATTATCGACTTTTTCAACGTCTTCACCATTTTTTTCTTTTTCAGATTCTTCTTTTGTTGAGCTTCCTGACCCAACAGCCGTATGTATTTCAGTTGCGGGTATATCCTTTATGTCACTTGCGAAGAGCACGTCCAATCTCCAGCCAATAACAGCAACGACTGCCACAACTATTCCTATCATAACAACATAATCGAATGTATCATATAATATATCTTTAATCTTCTCAATTATCTTCTTCATTTATTCACCCCTAGCGCTTCTTTAGAAGCTATTTTTATTAAAAAACTAAAGTTATCATTTATAGCCATAATATATTATAATTATAACATATAACATAGAATAAGGGTGAGAAAACTTTGAGAGAAATAACCATAGATAAGAATGAAAGCAACCAGAGATTAGATAGATTTTTAAAGAAATACCTAGCAAATGCAACTCAAGGCTTTATTTACAAAATGCTTAGAAAAAAGAATATTAAACTCAATGGGGCAAAGGCCAATCCAGAAAGTACCATAATTGAAGGGGATGTGGTTCAGCTTTATCTTTCAGATGATACTATAGATAAATTTAAGGTTGTAAAAAGTGAATTCAAATCAAAACTAATTCCAAGTATTATCTATGAGGATGATAATATAATCCTAATTAATAAATCAATGGGCATCCTTTCCCATGGAGCAGGTGGTGGGGAATTTGAAGACAATATAGTGGACAGCATGGTAAGCTATCTTATTGAAAAGGGAGATTATATCCCGAGGCTTGAGAAGACCTTTACACCATCTATCTGCAACAGGCTGGATAGAAATACATCAGGAATAATAATTGGTGCTAAGACCTATGAAGCCTTGCAGATTGTAAATGCTGCCATTAAAAATACTAAGGTTAGAAAATTCTATAAGACTATAGTTAAGGGAAGAGTAGAAAAGGACTTTAAGGCTGAAGCCTTTATTAATAAGGATGAAGATAGAAACCTAGTAAGTGTTTCATCTAAGAGCCTTGAGGGTAGTAAGAGAATTGAAACTCATGTTAGGGTATTGAAGAGGACTAATGATTATTCCTTGCTGGAAATTGAACTAATTACAGGTCGTACACATCAGATTAGAAGTCATCTCTCTTCTTTAGGATATCCGGTAATAGGGGATAGAAAATACGGAAATAATCAGATTAATAAATACTTTAACACGGAATATGGCTTGAATAATCAATGGTTACATGGATATAAAATAGAATTTAACGGGCTTGAAAAACCACTGGAATATCTTAATGGGAAATCTTTTGAAGCACCTCTAGATGAAGACCTAAGGAGTATTGAAGCAGACCTATTTGGTTAGGAGGTAATTTATGGCAGACGTCAAAGTAAACGTAATAAACTATGGAAATCTTCAAGTATCAGATGGAATGTCTCTCTTAGACCTATCTAAGCAAGTTTTTGGCTCGGAATATAAGAAATACCTTGGAGCTAGAATCAACAATGAAATATTTAATCTGAATAAACCAATACAAAATGGAATGGTCATTAGCTTTCTTGATAATCATGATGTTGATGGATATAGAATATATACAAAGACCATCTCTGCAGTATTTATAATGGCAGTAAAAGACTTATATAAGGATGCAAATGTATCTATTGAGCACTTTTTGGGCTCTGGACTATATGCTGAGTTGGAACACAATAGAAGCATAACCTTTAGTAAAACTGCAGAAATTGAAGATAAAATGCGAGAAATAGTAGAAGCAGATATCCAAATTATGAGAATTGATTATCCAAGGGAAGAGGCTATAAAGCTATTTAAAAAAGAAGGTTATGAAGATAAAGTAAGACTCTTTGGCTCCATTGGCAAGGAGCGGGTAAGCGTATATAAGCTTAATGGTCATGTGGACTCTTTCCACGGCTATTTAGCTCCATCTACGGGCTATGTTAAGGAATTTAAGTTAAAATATTATTATCCGGGAGTACTGCTCTTATTTCCAAGCCGTAAGAATGATTATGATATGGATAATTTCAAGGAGCAAAAAAAGCTGGCCAAAGTCTTTAAAGAGACTAATAATTGGCTAGACATATTGGATTTATCTTATATCGGTTCCTTGAATGAAAAGACCAATAGGGGCCATATTGGTGAGATAATAGCCATAGCTGAAGCGTTACATGAGAAGAAAATAGGCTTTATAGCTGATGAGATATGCAGGGATCAGGATAGAAATGTAATTCTCATTGCAGGTCCATCTTCTTCGGGTAAGACCACATTTGCCAATAGGCTTTCAGTACAGTTAAGGGTTAATGGGAAAAGACCAATTTTAATATCTGTGGATAATTATTTCATTCAGCGTGATAAAACTCCTTTAGGAGAGGATGGAACACCGGATTTTGAGGCCATGGAAGCAATTGACCTTGAGACCTTTAATATGGATCTAGTAAAGCTATTGGAAGGTAAGGAAATTGAACTTCCAAAGTTCAACTTTT
>CAZTEN010000150.1:0-5413 GCA_964612495.1 uncultured Tissierella sp.
CGTTAACACCCATTACTATAGTAATATCTTCATCCTTAGCAGGAGCAGTAATCATTACTTTCTTAGCACCGGCTTGTATATGTTTTTCAAGGTCAGACTTATTCTTAAATGCACCTGTTGAATCTATAACTAACTCAGCACCTAAATCAGCCCAAGGAATTTGAGCTGGGTCTCTAAAGTTTACTACCGGTACTTCCTTGCCATTAATAACAAACCCTTTTTCATAAACATCTATTGTGCCATTAAATTTCCCATATAGTGAATCATATTTAAAAAGATGAGCTAAGTCCTTAAGATCCCCTGTAGCATTGATACCAACTACCTCAAGTTCCTTTACATCTTCTTCGAATATTACTCTCAATACATCTCTACCTATTCTTCCAAAACCACTTAATCCTAACTTCATTACAATTCCTCCCTTATCTTTTATTAATTTTAACTAAGTCTAGTATTTTAATAGCAGCACTTTCATCTGTTACAATTATAACATCCTTCCTTAAGGATGTTATGGCCATTATTGCTTCTGCCTTATCTGAACCACCGGCAACAGCAATAACATTTTCAATTTCTTTAAATCTCTCAAGTGACAGCCCAATAGTCTTATATTCCCATATCTCATTTCCTTCTATATCGAAGTAATGACCAAAGGCTTCAGCTTTAGCTCCTAATTTAAGGATAGTGTCTATCCTTTCTTGAGGGAGATTTCTTCGACTAGCCATAGTGTCTGCTCTACCAATACCAAACACCAGTAAGTTTATGCGATTTATTAGATTTATAGAACTTCTTATTTCATCATTTTTTACTATTATATTTAGAGCCTCAGCTTCAAGGGTATCCGGAATATTTAATAACCTATAGGCTCCTCCTAGCTTTTTACCGATTTTTGCTGCAATGGCATTGGCTTGAGTTTCAATCTCCCCACCTAATCCACCCCTAGCCGGAATAACTAAAACATCATTACTTGTCTGGGATACAGTCATTTCTTCAGCAACGCATGCCATAGTGTTTCCACCCGTTATTCCAATAATATCCTTTGGATGGATCTTAGACTTAATTGTATTTGAAGCTATTTTACCCATTTCCCTTAAGACAGCATCATTCTCGGAAGAGTTTCCAGGAATTATTATTACCTGTTTTAATCCCATCAGTCTTTCAAGTTCCTTCTGTAATTCCAGTATTCCCTTAAAATCCTTGTATATATGGTTTAATTCATCTATCAAATTTTTACCTACATCAGTAACATTCATACCCATAATTTCGATGTTTAATAACCCATGGTCTTTAAGAATATTTACTTCATTTCGGACTATTCTTTCCCCAATACCAAGCTCTGTAGCCAAAGCTCTTCTACCTATTGGCTGATTGTATAAAATAGTCCTAAGTATTAGATACCTTCTTTCAACTATTTCTGTTACCTCTGGTGCAATGTTTTTGATTATATCTGTAAAATCTATAACACCACCTCCATTCGACAAATATGGACATTTTTTGTCCCTCGATTTTATTTTTGTCCCGGATTGATTAAAAAAATATCAATCTTTATGGATATTATATCCTATGATTACCATAATTGCAAGATTTCTATTCAAATATTTAAAACCCTTGATTCTAAACAAGAATTAAGGGTTTATACTCATTAAAATCTTTTTCTTAAGGTAGATGATGGGATTTCCATTTCATCCCTATACTTTGCCACTGTTCTCCTAGATATCTTAGTACCTCTTTGCTCTATAAGCTTAGATATGTTTTCATCGCTTAATGGCTTTTTTGTATCTTCCTTATCAATTAATTCTTTTATCATAGATTTTACACTAGTTGAAGAAATGTCACCAGTATTACCACTTAGAGAAGATGAGAAGAAGAATTTTAGTTCAAAAAGCCCCCTAGGTGTTTGGACATATTTTCCGTTAGTTGTTCTTGAAATAGTTGACTCATGCATTCCTATGTCATCGGCTACTTCTTTAAGTGTAAGAGGAATAAGCTTCTTATCTCCCTCTCTGAAAAATTCCAATTGATGTTTCAAAATAGATTCTACTACCTTATATATAGTTTGTCTTCTCTGTTCTATGCTCCTTATTAACCACATGGCTGAATTTAGCTTATCCTGAAGAAATTCTGTGGCATTTCGATCTCCTCCATCCATAAGCATATTTCTATAGAAGCTATTGATATTGAGCCTAGGACCAGTGTACTCATTAACCTGAATTATATATTCATCATCGACTAGTAAAATCGTTGCATCTGGGACAATATACTTAGTTTCACCTGAATCACTTGAAAACAGTCTTCCCGGCTTAGGCTCCAAGGTTCTAATTAAGTCGCAAATCCTTTGGGTATCATTTTGACTTAAATCGTTCTCTTTGGCAATCTTATTTATTCTGTTATATGCTATATCCTCAAGATGATTTTCAATTATTTGTTTTACAATGGGGTCATGGCTATCATTTATTTGAATTAATAGACACTCTTTTAGTGTCCTAGCTCCTACTCCCAATGGTTCCAAGGAATGAATTATGCTTAGAACACCTTCAACATTCTTAAGAGAACTTTTAGTAGAGGACATTATTTCATCAGTAGATGCTATTAAGTAACCATTTTCATCTAGATTCTCAATTATATAATCGGCTATTATTCTATCTTTTTTCCTAAGCTCCAACATATTCAGTTGTGAAATCAGATGGTCCTTTAAGGATTGGTCCTGGGTAATAAAGTCCTCAATATTAAAGTCTTTATTGTTTCTATCTATTTCAGGCTTATAGCTCACATCATCATACTTTTCTATATATTCGGTCCATTCAATATCATTATCTTTAGAATCTATAGCAACAGTTTCCATTTCCTTAGGAGGGTGCTCCATTTCCAGCATGGGATTTTCTTCCAGCTCATTAGAAATGTATTCATTTAACTCAATGCTGCTAAACTGAAGCAATTGAATTGCTTGCCTAAGCTCTGCTGTCATTATTAATTTTTGGCTTTGTTCTAGTTTTATATTATAATTAAGTTTCATATATGTCCCTCCTCTAAACAATTATAACAGAAAACAAACTATTTCACAATTAAATGTACTTAGGTTTTAATTTCCTACTCCCTCCAAAATATGACTTTTTGATATAATAAAACCCGAGATTTTAAAATCTCGGGTGTATTTATCTCTGTGACTTATCATAAGGAATTCCCTCTGCCTTTGGAGCTCTTGATTTCTCAGATGTAAAGGCCAGAACTATCATGGTTGCCACGTAAGGAAGCATTTTATAATAGGTTTGATTTATACCTAAATTACTTAAAAATGGTATAAGAGATACTGAATAAGCCAAGGTTCTCAGGAATGCAAAGAACAATGATGCAAACAGAATTCTCAATGGCTTCCATTGTCCAAATATCATAACAGCTAGGGCCAAGAAACCAAAACCTGCAACTCCGGTATGTCCATTTACATTTCCGTCCATTACTCCTACTGAATAGAAAAATCCACCGATACCACCTAATATACCTGATATACCTGTACCTAAATATCTCATTTTATATACATTAATTCCTACTGAATCAGCAGCATGAGGATGCTCACCACAGGCACGTAACCTTAATCCAAATCTTGTTTTATAGAATACTATATATGCAATAATCAGGAATAAGAATCCAATCATCACTGTCAGATAGGTTTTTTGGAAGAACATCTTCCCGAGCACCGGTATTTGTCCTAAGATAGGTATTTCACGAATGAAAAAATTCGCGTTTGTTGTAATACCATCGCTCCCAAAAAACATTTTGGAGAACAATAATATGGCGGCCGGTATCAACATGTTTAATGATGTTCCAGTTATAGTCTGATTTGCTTTCATTGTCACGGCTGCAAAGGACAGTAGCAATGAATAGACAATCCCTGCTACAGCAGCTACAAGCATTCCCAGTAGTAGCACGGTTTGCGGATTTAATCCTGAATCCTGAACAATATACACGAATAAAGCCCCAAAGAAAGCCCCAAAGAGCATTATACCTTCTAGAGCTATATTTATTACTCCACCCACTTCACTAAACATTCCACCTAGTGCTACAAGGAGTAGAGGAATAGCAACCGGAAGCATGTTTTGTATCAAATAATATACCGTATTCATTATTCCGCCCCCTTTGTATTATTAGGTACTTCATCATCATGTTTGACAAGTTTCATTAATAATCTAGCTAGACCTGAATTCATAATCATGGCAAATGCTGAAAAATAAATAATTACAGCTATTACAACATCTATAATCTCCGGTTTATATCCTACTAGGCTAGCTAGAGTACCTCCACGTTGAATATGGGATATGAAAATCGAAGCAAATATAATCCCTATTGGATGTGAACTCCCTAAAAGGGCTACAGCTATACCATTAAAACCTGCAGCTGCTATTCTATTAACCGGTTCATAAGTCATACTACTACCTGCTATGGCAGATGGAGCTAGTATAGCTAGAGCCCCTCCCAATCCGGCAAGACCTCCTGCAATAACCATAGTAATAATAATATTAGTTTTCCCTCTCATACCTGCATATTCTGCAGCAAATTTATTGTAACCGGTAGCCTTTAGTTCATAACCAAAGGTAGTCTTTTGAAGAACTATATACAATACAATCCCTATAAGAATAGCAAAGATTATCCCGAGGTTTACATTAGAACCCAGTATCCCTAAAGAAGGAATTTGAACTGATTTAGGTAAATACTTAGTTCTAGTCATAGTGGATATATACATAATTTCATTGGTTTGAATTAACATATCTACTAAATACATGCCAATATAATTAAACATTATGGATGTTATAACTTCATTAACATTTAAGAGAGCCTTAAAAATTCCAGGTATTAGGCCCCAAATCATTCCCCCAACAATGCCGGCTAAGATAGCAACTATCCAATGAATGCCATTAGGTAAATCCATCATAAAACCAACATATAAAGCAAAGAATAAACCCATTGTATACTGTCCTGAAGCACCAATGTTAAACAAACCCATCTTAAATGCAAATCCAACAGAAAGTCCTGTCATTAAAATAGGTGTTGCAAAATAAAACACATCTCCAATCCTGCTTAAGCCCCCTAATAGTACAAATCTAAACCCTCTAGCAGCATTATCCGGTAGAGCTATAAGCATTATAATAAATCCAAAAATCAATCCAAGAAATATAGCCATCAAAGCAGATGTAAATGACGAGAAGCCACTATTTTTGGTTATATTTTTGATATTATATTTGTTATTATTGATTATTTTATTATTGTTGTTGGGCATTGTTGTTCTCCTTTATATTATCTCGTTTAGCACCGGACATATAAAGCCCTAGTTCCTGAACGGTAGTCGTCTTCGGATCTAGTTCACCTACTATCTCGCCTTCGTAGATAACTAGAATTCTGTCGCTGACATTCATAACCTCATCTAATT
>CAZTEN010000151.1:0-5408 GCA_964612495.1 uncultured Tissierella sp.
GTCTGTTTAACCTAATAGGTACCCACCACTTAAAGAAGTGGGGACATTTGCACCTCGTTATAATATGATTTTACCCACCTTTAACCTATGTTAATCTACTATAGGATTAATATTTAAATACAATTTTGGTTAATTAATCTGAATTCAGGGTAATAATATTTATAGGTTATTATGAAAGGAGAATGAGTATGGATAAATACGTATGCAATCCTTGTGGTTATGTTTATGACCCGGAAGAAGGAGACCCAGATGGAGGTATCGAACCAGGTACAGCTTTTGAAGACATTCCTGATGATTGGGTTTGTCCTGTATGTGGAGCAAGTAAGGATCAATTCTCAAAGGAATAGTTAATGCACACATAAAGACCAGTTATTCCTGGTCTTTTGTTATGTTTAATAATGGTTCGAATATTTTCCACATCGTATCCACATTTAGTTTTTTATCTGAGGAATAAGGGATTATAAGGTTTATATCTTTTATATCCAGCTTTTCCCTTATGATTTTCAAATTCTTCTGCCAGTTTCCCTTAGAAATCTTATCTGCCTTTGTGGCTATGACTAGGCCTTTATATCCAAAGGATTTTATCCAGTTATACATCATAACATCCTGAGAAGTAGGTTCATGTCTTATATCTACAATTAAAACTACTTCTTTTAGGTTTTCTCTGTTTCTTAAATACTTCTCAATAATGTCGCCCCATTTTTTTCTTTCAGACATTGAAACCTGTGCATATCCATAACCGGGTAAATCCACAAGTCTAAAACTATCATTGATAATATAGAAGTTTATAGTCCTAGTCTTACCGGGCTTGCCGCTTGTCCTAGCAAGGTTGGTTCTATTTATCATGGAGTTGATAAATGATGATTTACCCACATTGGACCTGCCGGCAAAGGCAATTTCCGGCAGATCGTCCTGTGGATATTGTTTTGGAAGTGCAGCTATGGCATGTAGGTCTGATTTAATTATCTTCATTATTCTCATCCTTAGTTACAAGAGCATGTTGTAACACTTCATCCATATTCTTTACCATTACAAAATCCATCTTCTTCTTAATTTTATCTGGTATATCATCTAAGTCCTTACTATTTTCATAAGGCAATAAAATCTTCTTTATACCCATTCTATGGGCAGCCAGAACCTTCTCTTTTACTCCTCCAATAGGCAATACCCTTCCTCTAAGGGTGACCTCTCCTGTCATAGCAAGTTCTCTATTAATAGGTGTGTTGGACAAGGCAGATGCTACTGCTGTTGCTATGGTTATTCCTGCTGAAGGTCCGTCCTTTGGTATAGCACCCTCTGGTACGTGGATATGGATATCCATATCCTTATGGAAATCCGGCTCTATATGCAGCTTATCTGAGTTAGCTCTTATATAAGAGATACCAGTCATGGCTGATTCCTTCATTACTTCACCTAGTTGCCCGGTCAGTTGCAACTTCCCTGTACCCTTCATAGTAGTTACCTCAATAGATAGGGTTTCTCCTCCTACTGCAGTCCATGCTAGGCCATTTGCTACACCAATTTGATTCTTTTCTTCTACGAAATCGAATCTAAAGATCTTACTTCCTAAATAGTTCTCCAGGTTTCCTGCATTTACTCGTACTTGCTTTAAATCATTCTCCACTATTTTCTTAGCAGCTTTTCTACAGATGCTAGCTATATTTCTTTCTAGATTTCTTACTCCAGCTTCCCTAGTATAGTAGTTGATTACTCCTTTTAAAGCTGATTCGGAAACTTGAAGCTGTTCAGGATTCAATCCATGCTCCTTCATCTGCTTAGGAAGTAGGTATTTTAATGAGATTTGTAACTTTTCCTCATCTGTATATCCGCTTATTCTTATGACTTCCATTCTATCCAATAGGGGCGCAGGTATACTAGATGTTGTATTAGCTGTAGTGATGAAGAACACCTTTGAAAGGTCAAAAGGTACATCCATAAAGTGATCTGTAAAGGTTGAATTCTGCTCCGGATCCAATACCTCTAACAATGCACTTGCCGGATCTCCTCTAAAATCGCTGGCTAGCTTATCTATTTCGTCAAATAAAAATAATGGGTTCTTAGTGCCTGCCTTCTTAATAGAACCAATTATCCTACCAGGCATACTGCCTACATAGGTTCTCCTATGCCCTCGAATTTCAGCCTCATCCCTAACGCCTCCCAAGGACATCCTTACAAATTCCCTATTTAGGGATTTTGCTATAGAGCGTGCAATAGAGGTTTTCCCAACTCCCGGTGGTCCTACAAGGCATAATATAGGCCCCTTCATGCTATTAGTAAGCTTTCTAATGGCTATAAACTCAAGAATTCTTTCCTTCACATCATCTAAGCCATAATGATCGTCATCCAGGATTTCCCTAGCCTTCTTTATATCTATCTTTTCCTTGGATTCCTTATTCCATGGCAGCTCTACTATCCAGTCCAAATAGGTCCTAATAACTCCTAGCTCAGCTGAATGAGGACTCATCTTAGTTAGTCTATCCACTTCTTTCAAAGCCTTCTCTTTAACTTCCTTAGAAAGCTTTAACTTATTAATCTTATCTCTATATTCCTCGATGTCATTAGATATATTATCATCTTCACCAAGTTCCTTTTGAATGGCTTTTAGTTGCTCTTTCAGATAATATTCCTTTTGAACCTTATTTATCTGTTTCTTTACTCTTTGATTTATCTTATCCTCTATTTTTAACAGCTCAATTTCTTTTTTAAGGATACCATGAAGGTTCTCTAGTCTTTCATAAAAGTCAAAGGTTTCTAGAATCTTTTGGTCATCCTCTTGCTTTAGGAAGATATATGAGGATATTACATCTGCAAGTCTACCAGGATCATCGATATCCGATATGGATACTAGGACTTCCGAGGATACCTTTGTATTTAATGAAATGTATTCCTCTAAATCCTCCACAACCAATCTCATGGCTGCTTCTATATCCTGATTAGTCTCAATAGTCTCAGGATCATAGGTTAAGTCCTCAATTTCAGCCTCAAAATACGGGTCATCCTGAGTTACGTGCAATACTCTACCCCTACTAATTCCTTCTACTAGAACCCTAATGCTTCCACCAGGCAGCTTAAGCATCTGCTTAACTTTAGCTACAGTACCTACATGATAAAAATCCTCTATTGTAG
Source organism: uncultured Tissierella sp. (assembly GCA_964612495.1). Taxonomy (GTDB): domain Bacteria; phylum Bacillota; class Clostridia; order Tissierellales; family Tissierellaceae; genus Tissierella_B. The sequence continues at coordinate 3,127 of CAZTEN010000151.1, forward strand.
GCTCATCTACCTTAGGGTTTATTTGAGTACATAAAAGTATAAGGGAGTCATCTAACATGGACTGTTCCAATGCCTCTATTGACTTTTCCCTACCTACATCGAAATGGATTACCATATAAGGAAATATGGATATCCCCCTTAGAGGTATCAACGGCAGGATTTTGGTCTCTATTGTATATATGTTATTCATTTTATCCCTCCCCAATTTAAAATTTTAACCTTAATAATGACCTACCATCAATCTAGGGAAAATCACCTTAAATTGGGTTAGATCAACTTCGGATTAGGTCATAAAAGAAAAGACTCACTATTGTGAGCCTTTATGATGCAGTTTCGTTGCTGCTGGTTTTCTTTGTCCTACTTTTCTTTTTCATATCAGAAAGTACCAAAGTAGGCTCTCCCTTATTTTCTATTGTTTCCCTAGTTATTACACACTTCTCTATATCATCTCTTTCAGGCAAATCGAACATTATGTCTAGCATATTCTCTTCTATAATGCTTCTTAGACCTCTTGCTCCTGTCTTTCTCTCGATTGCCTTCTTTGCAATTGTCTCTAAGGCTCCATCCTCGAATTCTAACTCTACATCATCCATGCTGAATAGCTCTTTATACTGTTTTACAAGGGCATTCTTAGGTTCAGTAAGAATCTTTATTAAAGAATCTTCGTCAAGCTCTTCAAGGGTTACCATTACAGGCAATCTACCTACGAATTCAGGTATTAGTCCGTACTTTAGAAGGTCCTCAGGTTGTAAATCCTTTAATAGCTCTCCAAAGCTAGTCTTTTCCTGAGTCTTCAAATCCGCTCCGAACCCCATGGATTTCTTTCCAACTCTTGCCTGAATTATCTTATCAAGACCATCAAAAGCACCGCCTACAATAAACAATATATTTGTGGTGTCCACCTGGATAAACTCTTGATGGGGGTGTTTTCTTCCACCTTGTGGTGGAACATTTGCCACAGTTCCCTCAAGGATTTTAAGCAGTGCTTGCTGAACTCCCTCACCACTTACATCGCGAGTTATGGAAGGATTTGCCGACTTTCTAGCAATTTTATCTATTTCATCTATATATACTATTCCTTTTTCAGCTCTTTCTATATCATAGTCGGCAGCTTGAATTAGTTTTAATATAATATTTTCTACGTCTTCACCAACATATCCCGCTTCTGTAAGAGATGTAGCATCAGCTATTGCAAATGGTACATTTAATATCTTAGCTAAGGTTTGCGCTAAGAGTGTTTTACCTGAACCTGTAGGTCCAATCATTACAATATTACTCTTTTGCAATTCTATGTCATCATTCTTAGATGGCTTTTTGTTTATTCTCTTATAATGGTTATAAACAGCTACAGCAAGAGCTCTCTTTGCCCTTTCTTGTTTAATTACGTAATCATCTAAAGTATCTTTTATCTTCGATGGTTTTGGAACCTCGTCTAGATCATAATCATATGCTTCAACGAATTCCTCCTCAATGATCTCTTGACACAATTCTATACACTCATTACATATATAAACATTCGGTCCGGCTATAAGTCTTCTTACTTGATCCTGGGGCTTACCGCAAAAAGAACAACGTAGTTGTTTATCATCATTTTTCGCCATGGGCTCAACTCTCCTTTAACTTTCGGATGCAATTATATATACAATCACATCAGACCACTGTAACAGGGTCTAGCCTTGTTATACATTTCTACTTTGAACTACTTCGTCTATTATACCATATGCTACTGCTTCTTCAGCTGTCATATAATAATCTCTGTCAGTATCATTGGTAATCTTCTCTAATGGTTGACCTGTTCTATCCGCTAAGATTTTATTTATTCTTTCTCTAATTTGAATAATTTTCTCTGCTTGAATCTTGATATCAGATGCTTGACCTTGTGCACCACCAAGAGGTTGATGAATCATAATATCTGCATTTGGAAGAGCAAATCTCTTGCCCTTCTGTCCTGCTGCTAAAAGAAATGCACCCATACTAGCAGCTCTGCCTATACAGATTGTTGATACATCAGGCTTTATATACTGCATTGTATCATAGATTGCAAATCCGGCACTAACTGAACCTCCAGGACTATTAATATATAATTGTATATCCTTTTCTGGATCTTCTGATTCCAAGAATAATAACTGAGCCACTATTAAATCAGCTGTAACATCAGTTACTTCACCACCTAAAAATATGATTCTCTCTTTTAAGAGTCTTGAATAAATATCATATGATCTTTCCCCACGGTTAGTTTGTTCCACTACCATTGGTACTAAAGCCATAATCATCCCTCCTAT
>CAZTEN010000152.1:0-5349 GCA_964612495.1 uncultured Tissierella sp.
TTCTAGCCGAAAAATTATATCTTCAAAAGGCTAGAGAGCTTTGTGATAAATATAATGCTCTATTAATATTTGATGAAGTTCAAACCGGTATCGGAAGATTAGGTACTTTCTATGCTTATGAGAAATTTGCTGTAATCCCGGATGTAATATGTATGGCTAAGGGCTTAGGTGGTGGTTTCCCAATAGGAGCTGTTCTAGGAAATGAAATAGCTTCTAAGACTTTTGTTCCCGGAGATCATGGAAATACATTTGGAGGTAACCCTTTAGGGTGTGCCGTTGGTAATGCAGTAATTGGCGAGTTAGTGGACAAGGGAGTTCTTAAAAACGTTAATGAGATGAGTGATTATTGCTATGGAAAGCTTGAAGAGCTTAAATCAAGACATAAGAGCCTTGTAGAGTTAAGAGGAACAGGACTTCTGGTAGGTTTAGCCTTCGAATTCGAAGCGAAGAAGTTTACTGATGAATGCTATAAGAAAGGTCTTCTATTATGTACAGCAGGACCTAATGTTGCAAGATTACTTCCACCATTAAATATTAAGAAGGAAGAAATAGACAAAGTAATCGCCATAATAGACGACGTATTGGCACAATAAATGGACGAGGGGACAGGAACCTTGTCCACAAAATAAAAGCCGGAATTTAAAGTTCCGGCTTTTTCTATCCAAATATCTTTATTGAATTGAAGACAGTACATCCGCTTTAGTAACTATCCCCTTTATTGCATCATCTCCGTCGATTACGGCTATAGGATATTTAGCCTCTGCTGCTAGGGTAATGATATCTGTTAACATCGTATCCGGAGTTGTAGTAGGAATATCCTTTATTAATACATCGGATATAGTAAGTTTTTCATTGTTTGCTCGAATAGCATCATCTAAGTGTATTATACCCTGTAGCTTCATTTTATCCGTAACTACATAGGCAGAGGATATCTTGTTATTTCTCATCATCCTTATTGCATAGGATGGAGCATCCTTTAATCTTACAATACTGTTTGGTGTAGTCATAACGTTTTTAACGCTTATGACCTGCGTTTTATCGGCACTATCGATAAATAGCTTTACATAATCCGTTGCAGGGTTTGAAATCATCTCCTCAGGAGTAGCTACCTGAATCAGTTCCCCATCCTTCATAATTGCAACCTTATCACCTATTTTAAATGCCTCATTAATATCGTGGGTTATAAAAATAATCGTTTTATCCAGTTTTCTTTGGATGGATAACAATTCAAACTGCATATCCTTTCTGACCAGTGGGTCGAGGGCTGAAAATGGCTCATCCATAAGTAGGATTTCAGGGTCGTTTGCTAAGGCTCTGGCAATACCTACCCTTTGCTTCATACCGCCTGATAGACTGGAGATAGGTTCATTATCATACCCGTCTAATCCTACCATGGAGATCATTTCCTTAGCTTTATTATGACGTTCTTCCTTAGAGATTCCCTTTACCTCGAGACCATATTCTACATTTCCAACAACATCCCTATGGGACATAAGCCCGAAGTTTTGAAATACCATGGCAATTTTGTTTCTGCGATAATCCTTCAACTCGCTTTTACTAAGTTTGTTGATATTTTTACCTTCAAAGAGGATATTTCCTTTAGTTGGTTTATTTAAGAGATTAAAGCATCTTACCAGAGTAGATTTTCCGGAGCCTGAAAGACCGATGATTACAAAGATTTCACCCTTATTTATTTCCAAATTTATATCCCAAAGAGCTATGGTGCTTCCCGTCTTTTTATAGATGGTATTCTTATCAACACCGGATTCTCTCATTTTAATTGCCTTATTTTTTTCCGAACCATATATCTTATATAGATTTTTAACGCTTAATAAAATTTCACCATTATTACTCATTTATTTCACCTCACTTCGTTTAACCAAACCTTGGGTAATTCTATCCAATATAACCGCGATAATAACGACAGCGGTACCCGAAACCAGACCTCTACCAACTTCAACACGGTTAACTCCGATAAGGACTTCCATACCCAGACCTGTAGCACCTATCATTGAAGTGGTAACTACCATACTCATAGCCATCATAAGGGTTTGATTGACCCCTGCCATAATAGTAGGGATAGCTTGTGGGATTTGTACCTTTATTAAAGATTGAAGCCTAGTGGAGCCAAATGCGATGCTTGCTTCAACCACTTCTTCATCTATCTGTCTTATACCGTGATTTGTCAACCTTATAATAGGCACCACGGCATAAATGGTCGTAGCTATTACAGCAGGTGCTTTTCCCAATCCGAAGAATAATAATGCGGGTATAAGATAAACGAATACAGGCATTGTTTGCATGGTATCCAATATAGGACGCATTATTCTATTGCCTCTATCACTGGTGGACAGAAGGACGCCGATAGGAAATCCAATAATAAGTGAAATCAATACCGATGCTATGACTATAGAAAGGGTTTCATTCATATGATTCCAAAGTCCAATTGCTCCGATGAGAAGCAGCAGTAGGGAATATAATCCCCCTTTTCCAATGCTTCCTGTAAGCCTCCATCCAACAAGTAGAACCAATCCTAAATAAATAATCCAAGGAATAGCACTTAGTATTCTATAGATAAAGCTTACCAATCCATTTAATGCATCTCTGATGGAGTTGAAAAATGCTTCATATCTAATACTAAATGCTCTTACAGCATTATCAATATCAGTAAGGTTTAATGGAATTGTAAAGGGAATATTATAAAGCCAGTTTGTTGAACTTACGCCTTCCTCACCCGAAAGAATATTTCTCAATTTGGTGGCATCCTCTTCATTTAACCATTCATCTATTAATTCATCATTTTCCTGTAAAAACCATTTTGCAGTCTCCGTATAATCTGCACCCGTATCCTGCATATATGCCAAGGCCTCGGATGTTAATCCACTGGAGGTTCTATAATTCGTTAAGAATTCAACCATTTCGGGATTTTTCTCGTAATATGAGTTGCTTACACCAACGGTTACATTAACTGCGGGAAGTGCAGTTTTTCCTTCCATATAGGCTGCTTCATCATAGGGCTCATCCTCTAATAATACCATGTCATATTTTCCCAGAAGCCAAGTTGGTTCCCAATAATATGCAGCTATTGGTTCGCCTCTTTCATATGCTCCTGTTATTGCGGAAGCAAGTGCGGCATCTGAACCGGGTCTGAAGTACATAAAGTTTTCATCCAGTCCGTAGTGAAGATATTTGTTGTGTAATATGGTATCAACTTCCCATCCGGGAATAGCCCCGTACATTCTCCCTTTGCCCGGGTTTTCTAAATCGGGGAAAACCTCGGGATATTTCTTTAAATCCCAGACATATTTCAAATCCGGAGCACTTGGTTCTATACCTCTTTCCGAATCCCCTTCTATTACGTATCTGGGTACGTAAATCCCTTGATAGTTGTCATCGAAGTTTACGCCTAAGTCCTTGAATTTATCCTCTTTTAGGTCATTCTCATAAGTTGCTATATTATCGGTCCATATCTCCATATGAACGTCAATTTCTCCCATGAGTAACCCCTCGTGCAACACGGTAGTGGAACCCGGTACCTCCCTCCATGAATAGCCATAAAGACTTTCTGCAATAAACCCTGCTACTGTGTTATGAAACTTTATACTATCCCATCCAGCATCGGCAAATACAATCTCCTTTTGTGGACCTTGTGCATAAGTAAAACTTGGTAAAACCATAAGTATCAGTAGTGTTATACTTATAATCCTCTTCATTTTATCACCTTCCTTTAGTTTTCTATTGTGCTGTACGAATACTGAAAATAAGAAACAGGGCTATGGAGTTCCATAGCCCTGTAAACAGCACAACAACACTCCTTTATACGCTTACGAGGTTAGCTGTCGGGTTAGGGTCAAGGTACCCCTCAATAAAAATTGATTCACCCCAAAATAATTGGATCCCCCGCTTCTTAAAAAGAATTAAGCATTAAAGTTCAGTATTTAGTTTTATTTTCCAACCTTATTTAGTATAACACATATAATTGAAAAATGCAAAAAGCGGACACTTACCTTATACTAAACAACACTACTTAGGATTTTTCCTATACTATCATGGAAGGTGAGTGTAGCCTTAGTATCGAATTTGGTTTCGGTTTTATTTATTATAACCAGCTTATCTCCCTTATAATGCCTAATGAGACCGGCTGCGGGATAGACTACAAGGGATGTACCCCCAACGATTAACATATCGGCATTGGAAACATAATTTTTAGCTTCCTCTAATAGCTCATTATCAAGCTTTTCCCCATACATAACAATATCCGGTCTAACCACACCTCCGCATTTTTCGCAGCTTGGAAGATGCTCTGCGTCCAGTAAGAGGTTTAAATCATATTTGGTATGGCAATCCTCACAATAGCATCGATTGGTTGAGCCGTGGAGCTCAATAATCTTTTGTGAACCGGCTTTTTGATGCAAGCCGTCTACATTTTGTGTAATCACTACCTTAAGCTTTCCTCTTTTTTCAAGCTCAGCCAAGGCGAGATGTGCTGCATTAGGGTATCTTATATTTAATATGCTTTTACTCATATTATTCTTATACATTAAAAGATACTCTTCCTTGTTTTCTACATAATATTTATAGGTATATACTTCCTTAGGACCACGTCTTCTTTTCTTGGATTCCGCATATAGTCCGGTTTCAGACCTAAAGTCAGGTATTCCGCTTTCGGTTGAAACACCTGCACCCCCAAGAAAAACTATATTCCCACAATTGTCTATCATCGATTTAAATATTTCAATTGACATCTTTTAACCTCCAAAAGCAATTTCATCACACCTCATTATATCAATATTTTATTGATTTTCAATAGGATTATTCATATGCTAAATTCATAGTTTTTATGATACAAATTAAAATTTTCAAAAAGTTTCAAAAAGTAGTTGACATTTTGTTAAAAAGGTCATAGAATAGATAGAAATAATACTTTAAGGCAATGAAGGAAAAAAGTAATCGGTGAGCTTTTTAAGAGAGCAGATGGTTGGTGCGAATCTGTAAATAAGCTGATGAATCCATTCCTGAGTAACCTGCGAAATAAGCAGAGTCGTATTCCTACGTTACAGGTTCTTGAGTGAACAGAGCTTTCTGTTAATTTGGGTGGCAACGCGGTAGATAATCTCTCGTCCCTTTTATAGGGACGGGAGTTTTTTTATGACCTAACCCGATTTGCGGGTTTTGCAAATCGATGGTAGGTCAGATGCAGTCAATCCAAATCTATGTGAAGTTGACTTGACCCAACGAACGGTAGTGAGTTGAGGTAAGTCATTCGCAAATAATGCCAAATATATGCGAGTGTAAGGAGCAAATAAATTTGAAGCATTATACAGCGGTGTAACGAGCAAACAGATTTGT
>CAZTEN010000153.1:0-5329 GCA_964612495.1 uncultured Tissierella sp.
ATATATAAATGATTATGTTGAAAAAGGAATATTTGAAAAGAGTCCTTTTGATGTAATCGATAGACCAGGTATAGGTAAGTTTATGGAAATAGCAAAAGACCTAGGAAGAAAAACTAGACCTGATATTAAATTAGGAATCTGTGGAGAGCATGGAGGAGATCCAAACTCAGTAGAATTCTGTCATCAACTAGGACTTGATTATGTATCCTGCTCACCATATAGGGTTCCAATAGCAAGACTAGCAGCAGCTCAAGCAGTATTAAAGGAAAATACAAGTCATCAGAATGATAAATAAATAAATAAACTAATAATAAGGGTATTGCCTCTAAACTTTGAGGCAGTACCCTATTTTTGCTAGTTTCTGGGCATGTCTACATAAATACATGCTATAATAATCATAAGTAGATTTAATATCATAATAAGGTAGGTTGGACATAATGAAAAAAACAAAAATAGCATTGGTACAGATGGAATCTTTAGTTGGAGAGAGACAGCTGAATTTAAAGAAAATAGAGCATTACATAAAAGAATCATATAAAAACAAAGTAGATATAATTTGTTTTCCGGAAGCGGCCATAGATGGTTATAGTAAAGAGGGTTATTCTGAAAAAGATGAAGAAGTATCGGAATTGCAGAAGATATTTAATAAATGGGCTATGGATTATTCTATTACTATATTGGTTGGTTTTATAGAAGGAAATTCTACAGATAAACCATATATAACCTATCTCATAGCCACACCTGATGGGAAAATAGATTTTTATAGAAAAAGCCACTTAGGAGAAAGTGAAATAGAACATTTTTCAAGTGGTAATGAATTACCGGTTTTTAAAACACCCACATCCACTATTGGAATTCAAATATGCTGGGAGACTCACTTTCCTGAAATATCAAGAGTTATGGCATTAAAAGGAGTAGATATAATATTTACACCCTTTGCCTCCCCTGTAAGAACAGGAGATAGAAGGGATATTTGGTTAAAATATTTAACTGCAAGAGCGTATGATAATACAGTATTTATAGCAGCCTGCAATTTAATAGGAATTAACGGCAAGGGAACTACATTTAGTGGAGGATTATTAGCCTTAGATCCTAAGGGAGACTTAATTGAAGAAGATTTTAATGGAGAAGAGAGTATTTTATTTGTAGAACTAGATGCGGATTTAATTAATAATATTAGAAAACAAGATAATAATAGTATGAAATTTAGATATTATATGAATCATAGGAAACCAGAATTATATAGAGAAATAGGAAAAATACAAATTGATTATTGAAAGTGATGTGTTTGAATGAGTAAGGCATTATATATAGCGGAGAAACCTAGTGTTGCTCTAGAATTTGCAAAAACCCTTAATATCAAGGGAAATAAAAGAGATGGGTATATTGAATCCAATGATGCAGTTGTATCATGGTGCATAGGTCACATGGTCACAATGAGCTATCCTGAAAAATATGATATCAAATATAAGAAATGGACCCTGAAGGATCTTCCCTTTTTACCCCCTACATATAAATATGAAGTAATAGAAAATGTTGAAAAACAGTTTAATATTCTGAAGATGCTCATGGAAAGGTCCGATATCTCAACTATATATGTCTGTACAGACTCAGGACGTGAAGGGGAATATATCTATAGGTTAGTGGATCAGATGGTCAATGCAGAGGGAAAGATTAAGAAAAGGGTATGGATTGATTCCCAGACTGAAGAAGAGATAAAAAAGGGGATTAAAAATGCAAAACCCTTGAGTGAATACGATAATCTGGCAGATGCAGCCTATTTAAGAGCCAAAGAAGACTATCTTATGGGAATAAATTTTTCAAGATTGTTGACCTTAGTCTTTGGAGGATTTGTAAAAGCTCGCCTTGGAAAGGACCGAGTTGTAATAGCTGTAGGAAGGGTAATGACCTGTGTTTTAGGCATGATTGTTCAACGAGAAAGAGAAATTCAAGATTTTGTTAAGACCCCATATTATAAGATAATAGCTGACTTCCGCTTGGATCAATCATTAGAATACCAAGGTGAATGGAAATCTCTAGAAGGGTCAAATTATTATTTATCTGATTTACTTTATAAGGACATTGGCTTTAAGGAAAGAAATATAGGTCAGAAGTTTATTGATGACTTAAAAAGAGATAATCCTGGCTCCATCGGAATTGTTGAAGATGTAAAGAAGAAAAAGGAAACTAAGAATCCTCCCATGCTTTTTAATCTTGCTGAATTACAAAATGAGCTATCTAAAAGATTAAAGATAAACCCTGATGAAACTCTTAATATTGCTCAAAAATTATACGAAAAAAAGATGATTACCTACCCGAGAACTGATGCCAGGGTTTTATCAACTGCTGTAGCTAAGGAGATTGATACAAACCTAAAAGGCCTTTTAAAGCTTGGTCAAATGTGTAAATTAGGGCAAAGCGATGAAGATATTAATACTTTTGTTTTAAAAATATTAAAGGAAGGCATGTATAAAGGGATTGAAAAGACCAAGTATGTAAATGATAAGGCAATTACTGACCACTATGCAATTATTCCTACAGGCCAAGGCCTTGAAAACTTTAATAGGATGCTAGAGCCTGAAAAGATTACATATTTACTTATAGTCAGACGATTTTTAGCCATATTCTACCCACCTGCAATTTTTAGTCAGCTATCTATAATTACTAAAGTAAATAAGGAAAGCTTTTTTACTACTTCAAAAATATGCATACAAGAAGGCTTCCAAGAGATTATTAATAATGATAAAAAAGAATCAAGCCCCACAACAGATAAAAGCGAAAGTCTTAAGAAATTAAAAAAGGGCCAAAAAATTCAGATAGATAAATTCGAGATAAAGGAATCAGAAACAACACCCCCAAAGAGGTATAATTCAGGTTCTATTATCCTAGCCATGGAAAATGCAGGAAAGCTAATAGAGGACGAAGAATTAAGAGAGAATATTAAAGGTAGTGGAATAGGTACTAGTGCAACAAGAGCAGGGATTTTAAAGAAATTGCAGCAAATCGACTATATCGCCCTAAACGATAAGACTCAAATATTGACACCTACTGATTTAGGTCAATCCATATATGATGTTGTAAAAAGGTCTATTCCTTCACTATTAAGACCCGAGTTAACAGCCAGCTGGGAGAAGGGCCTTGGCATGATAGCAAATGGAGAAATTAAACCTGATGAATATATGGTGAAATTAGAAGCCTATATTAGAAAACATACAATAATAAGAAAATAAAGCAAGAGGTGGACTATGGCAAATGTAAAAACAAATGCAATGAGACTATTAGACAAAGAAAAGATAAAGTATACGGTACATACCTATGAAAATAAGGATGGACAAATTGATGGTATATCTGTAGCCCATAAACTAGGTCTTCCGGTTGAGAAGGTATATAAGACCCTAGTAACTCAGGGTAATTCAAAGGATTACTTTGTATTTGTAATACCTGTAGATAAGGAACTGGACTTAAAGGCAGCTGCCAAAGCAGTAGGAGAAAAATCTGTAGAGATGATTCATGTGGTTGATATAAACAAGGTTACGGGCTATATCAGAGGGGGCTGTTCTCCTATAGGAATGAAGAAGAAGTATAAGACGGTAATCGATACCACATGTAATGCTTTGGATACAATGATAGTGAGTGGAGGGAAGATTGGATTTCAGATAGAATTTGCTCCTAGGGATTTGATTAGTGTGATAGATGGTGGGGTAGAAAAGATAATAATGGATTAGAATAATGAGTTAAAGTTTAAAAAAATGGGTATCACTATATTAGGGAGATGATGCCATGGGTAGATTCGAAGGCCAAAGAATAGGTTTAAGAGAAAGTGGGACAAACAGACTTATTATTGCTTATCCATTTACTGTAACTGGGTCCGATGAACAAATCAAAAGAAGAGTTAAAACTTGGTTTTATCTGGTAACTTGCTCTGCAGAATACCTTTTGCCTAATACCTTTGTAGATTTTCTAAACGAAGAAGAAATTGAGAAATATGCATAAAAGAATTATACAATAGCCCTCCTAAAGCATAGAATGCACTAGGGAGGGATTTTTTTATGTTTAAAAATGGTAAAATTGCATTAGCTGTCATCAAAGGAGGAAATTTATACCCAGAAATAAATGGTACAGTATATTTTTATGAAGTACCTGGGGGTACAGAACTAATAGCTACAATATGTGACCTACCTCCATATAAACCTGCAACTAGCACCAACCAACCTGTAGGACCCTTTGGTTTCCATATTCATGAATATGGAATATGTGAAATAACAGATCCAAATAATCCATTTCAGTCTGCCGGAGGCCACTATAATCCAACAAATCAACCACATGGAAACCACTCAGGGGATCTTCCTGTACTATTTTCTAACAACGGATATACAATGATGAGGGTCTTTACAGATAAATTTACAGTAGAAGATATCATAGGAAAATCCATACTAATCCATGAGAATCCTGATGACTATAGAACTCAACCAGCAGGGAACTCCGGTAAGAGGATAGCTTGTGGAGTTATATGTAGAGTTGAATGAACTGACATCGAAAGATGTCAGTTTTGTAATTGAAATGTAATTAAAATAAAATTCATAAATAATTATTATGAAACTATAATGTAATTTATAAGGGGTATATTTAGGTTAACAAAACAAAAAAATAAACTTACTTAATGAAGGAGATGATTTGAAATATTATCAAGTGACAGAATTTACAAAAAGGTTACAAGATTATTGCAAAAAAATCTCATATATGTTTAAGTTTGTATTTATCAGGGTATTTATTACCCAAGTAAATAGTAGTAAAATCGGAAGCGAGGATATGTAGACTTATTTGGACGTCTTGTCTACAAGGAGCTAATGACGTAACCGGCCGAGGCAATATGTTTCGGTAAATTTTGACACAACTCCACTTTAGCGATTTACCTAAGCATAATTGCCTGAGATTTTGGCATCAAAGTTTAAATTAGGCATATGGTAAGTAGGGGAATTATTAAAAAAAGAGGAGGAAGAAAAATGTTAGATCTTATTAGAAGATTGGTAAAGGAAGAAGAAGGGCAAGGGATGGTTGAGTATGGTTTGATTATTGCATTGGTAGCCATAATTGCTATGGCTGGATTACAGTTCTTAGGACCAGCAATTGATGCAGTTTTTGATGATATTACTAGTGCATTATAGTTATATGTGAATTTAATTAAATAACTATTTCAAAAAATATCTGCCCCATATGGGGCAGATATACCATATAGTGAGGTGTGTAATATGGAGGAATTAATTGATTTAATTAAAATTGAAGAAGGTCAAGGATTAGTAGAATATTCATTAATTATTTCATTGATTAT
>CAZTEN010000154.1:0-5307 GCA_964612495.1 uncultured Tissierella sp.
GTTCCACGAAGCTGTAGATATTTCTGGTACTGGTTATGGATCTCCAATATATGCAGCTAATGATGGTATAGTAATATATGCCCAGACATCATCTGATGGTGCTAGAACAATTAAAATTGATCATCAAAATAATTATCGAACATACTATGTTCATTTAAAGGATATTTATGTTAAAGATGTGCTATCTGTACCTATAGTTTTAGACGAAGCAACTTCTCTTTATAATGCAATAGTATTCATATTCTTAGAGGATGCAAGTTCAGTCTATGTAACTAATGAAGGATTTTTAACTGGAGTAGTATCCAGAAAGGATTTTTTAAGAAGTGCAATTGGAGGTTCTGATTTGCACAAGGTTCCAATTGGAGTAGTAATGACTAGAATGCCAAATATCATTTATACCACAAAGGAAGAAAATATATTAAGTGCTGCCATAAAGCTCATAGAGCATCAAATAGACAGTATTCCTGTAGTTGAGTTTATAGATGGAGATCAGAAGAGGCTGAGAGTAATTGGCAGAGTGACAAAGACTACTATTACAAGACTCTTTGTTGAACTTGGAAATAACTTGTAGGAGGATATTATGAATAGTCATTTAACCATGTATATATTATCAGACTCCATTGGAGAAACAGGTGAATTTATTGCAAGAGCGGCCATAAGACAATTTATGTCCGATAATTATGAAATAAAGAAATTTCCTTTTATATCAGGAAAGGATAGAATAAAGGATATTATGGAAGATGCAGCTAGGTCCTTTTCGATAGTTCTTTATACGACAGTATCCTTAGAGAACAAGTCTTATATTGAAGAAATGGGTAAAGGGTATAATATTCCTACTGTTGATATAATGACTCCTCCCATAGAAGCTTTGGAAAAGATACTTCAATTTCCTCCTAAAAGGGAGCCGGGTCTTATTCGCAGGCTTGATGAGAACTATTTTAAGAAGGTAGAGGCCGTTGAGTTTACAGTAAAATATGATGATGGTAAAGATCCAAGAGGAGTTAAGAAGGCAGATATTTGCTTGGTAGGTGTATCCAGAACTTCAAAGACTCCGCTAAGCATGTATCTTGCTCATAAGAACTATAAAGTAGCCAACATACCATTGGTGCCTGAAGTACCTGCACCTAGGGAGATATTCGAAAAGGATGTTAGAAGGGTCATTGGTCTTGTTACAGATCCTGAGAAGCTTATTGAAATTCGAAAGGAAAGATTGAAGGCATTAGGCCTGGATTTTACAGCTAACTATGCAAATGTGGATAGAATCAAACAGGAACTGGAATATTCGAAAGGTATAATGGAGAGGCTTGGCTGTATAGTAATAGATGTTTCGCAAAAGGCAATTGAGGAAACTGCAGCTATTATCATAGAATATATGAATAAGAATTTTGGAGATAATATTATTTAGGAAGTGTTGAAAGCAACACTTCTTTTCCTTTGTAATGAGTTAACTTTCTTGCAATGGTGTAGAGTCTTATAGGTAATTATCTCTGATGATATTTTAAAAAGTTTAAAAAAACAAAAAACTTTTTTAAAAAAAAGAAGGATAATTTAACTTTTTGTTGTATTATACTATTACCAGTTTGTATATTCTGTTTTGAGACTATGAAGGGGTAATCCTATGATAAATATAAGAATTCAACAAGAAGAATGGGAAGAAGAAAAAGTATCTACCTATGCAACTTTGAGTAAAAACTCTAGGGGCAGGATCTATTATGAGAAGAAGTGTGATGTAAGAACTGATTTTCAACGAGATAGGGATAGAATTTTACATTCAAAATCCTTTAGGCGGTTGAAACATAAGACTCAAGTGTTTATAGCCCCAGAAGGTGATCACTTTAGAACTAGGCTTACTCATACTTTAGAGGTATCTCAAATAGGTAGAACCATAGCTAGAGCCCTTAAATTAAATGAGGATTTAGTAGAGGCCATGGCATTAGGTCATGATTTAGGACATACTCCATTTGGTCATACTGGAGAACGGGTTCTTAACAGCCTACATCCAAAGGGATTTCATCATAATGAACAGAGTATTAGAGTAGTGGATTTTTTAGAACATAAGGAGAATAAGAAGGGGCTTAATCTCACATATGAGGTAAGAGAGGGAATATTAAACCATACCGGTGAGAATAGAAGTGAAACCCTTGAAGGACAAATCCTTAAATTTGCGGATAGAATAGCATATATTAACCATGATATAGATGATGCGATCAGGGCAGGTATATTAAGACAAGAAGACCTTCCTAATGATTGCATGAGTATTCTGGGGAATACTCATGGTAGTAGAATCAATACTATGATTGTGAATATTATTGAAAACAGTATTAATAAAAACCAGATTGAAATGAGTTCTGAAATACTACAAATGACCATGAAGTTAAGAAAGTTTATGTTCGATAATGTTTATTTGAATATAAAGGCGAAAACAGAGGAAAAAAAAGCCGAATATATAATTACAGAGTTATATAAATATTATTCCAAGAATAATGGTAAACTACCTCAAGAGCATCTAGCCATATATGAGGATATGGAAGCAAATATGGAGGATATAATATGTGACTATATTGCTGGAATGACTGATAGATATGTTGTCAATCTTTTTTCTAATATTTTCATCCCAAAACCTTGGGAAAAATTTTGACAAAAAAGAAGGATTTTAAGATTTCTTGTCGAATTTAAATATCAGAAGTTATTGCTTATGCAAGGAGATGGGTTATGCAATTACATCTCTTTATAAATAGCTGGTGTCAAAAATGAAATGTTTTTATTTCGACAGTATGTATTCTCAATGGCAGTTGGTATGGGTGATAGGATGACAAAAAGAATAGATGATGAAATAATCCAAAGGATAAATGAAGATACTAGTATCGTTGATATAATATCTAATTATGTTCAGCTTAGGAGAAGTGGGGGTAATTATGTAGGATTATGCCCATTTCACAATGAGAAGACACCATCCTTTACAGTATCGGAATCCAAGAAAATTTTTCACTGTTTTGGGTGTGGTGAAAGTGGAAGTGTTATAAGCTTTATTATGAAGAAGGAAAACTTAGACTTTAGAGAAGCGGTGGTTTTCTTAGGAGAAAAGCTGGGTATTAAAATAGAAGAAGGACTAATAGAAGATCATATAATTATTGATGAACGACTTAAAACTTATGAAATTAATAAAAAAGCTGCCAGGTACTTTTACGATAATCTTAAGGGAAATGTTAGTGCTCAAAAATATCTTGCTAATAGGAAACTTTCAGGAAAGGTAATAAATCAATTTGGCTTAGGATTCGCAATGGATAGCTGGGATCATCTTTATAATTATCTAAGGAAGGATTATTCAGATGAAGACCTTTTAAGAGCTGGTCTTATTGGTAAAAATAAGAATTCGAATGGATATTTTGACAAGTTAAGAAATAGGATTATTTTTCCCATTATAGATACCAAATCCAGAGTTATAGGGTTTGGTGGTAGGGTATTAGATGATAGGCATCCAAAGTATTTAAACTCCCCTGATACAAATGTATTTAATAAAGGGAATCATCTATATGGAATAAACCTCTTAAATAAATATTCTGATAGGAAGCGTATTTTATTAGTAGAAGGCTATATGGATGTTATTTCTCTATTCAGTATGGGAATAAATTATAGTGTAGCAAGTCTTGGTACGGCACTTACTGAAAGACAAGCTAAGCTCATAAAACGCTATGGAGATGAGGTATTTATTTGTTATGACTCAGATGAAGCAGGTATTAAGGCTACTATTCGTGCAATAGACATAATGACAAAGGAGGATATGAATCCTCGGATTATTACTCTACCTAAAGGGATGGATCCTGATGACTTTATTAAAGAATTTGGTCTAGCTCAGTTTGAGAAACTTTTTATAAATTCTAAAAATGTAATGGAGTTTAAGGTACAGACTATAAAGGTTAATTATAATTTGGATAACTTAGAGGATAAGATTTCATTTACAAAGGAAGTAGCCTACTTAATAAGGAGCTTAAAAAGCCCCATAGAACAGGATGGTTATATGGAACAAATTTCAAATGATACTGGTATATCAAAAGAGGCTATTGAGCAAGAAGTTAAGGGGAGAAAAACTAGTGGTTTTAATAAGGATGATAGAAACAAGGTAATAAAAAATCATATGGATCCTATTCATTCGAAATTACCTCCAGGAGGTATAAAGGCGGAAATAGATCTAATAAAACTTATGATTAAGGATAAGGATTATTTTGAATATATATCCAAACATCTCCATTTGGATAAGATTACAAGCCCTGAATGTAAATATATATATAGTCTTTTAAACCTATTATATAAGGATGTAGAAATAATTGACAAAGAGGTATTACTCTATCAAATATTGGAAATACCTAATCTAGATAGGAATTTAATCGACAATATATTTCTTAACGACCTAGAATATCAACCAACCAACATAAATCAGGTTATCGATGACTTGGTAAATACTGTGATTTATAGCAATTTAAAAAATCAGGAAAGAGATTTATTGATAAAAATAGAGGAATTAGACAAAAAAGACAGAAATGTAGAAGAAGATGAAGTTTTGAAGAAACTATTGTGGGATTTAATCGTATTAAAAAAGGAATTGAACCCAAATAATTAATTAGGGGGCCATAAATTGGTAGATAAAAACAAGGACTTAGAAAAACTAAATAGCAATAAGCTAGACGCTGAAAATAGATTATTGGCCAAGGGGAAAAAGTCAGGAGTACTAAAATATAAGGACATTATTGATATTCTAGAAGAAGTAGATCTTGGACCTGATGAAATTGACGAACTATATCAGAAGCTAGAAGATGCAGGCATTGACATATTGGGTGATAAAGAGGAGGTGCTTCTATTAGACGATGATGAGGACCATGACCATGATATTGAACCGGGAATCGATATTGATAAAGAGATTGAAGATGAGGTAAAGGAAGAGGATTTGTCCCTTCCTAAGGGTATTAGTGTTGATGATCCCGTTAGAATGTATTTAAAGGAGATAGGAAAGATTCCATTGCTAACTGGGGAAGAAGAGATTGAATTAGCCCAGCGAATGGAAGAGGGGGATGAAATTGCCAAAAAAAAGCTAGCTGAGGCAAATTTAAGGTTGGTTGTTAGTATAGCAAAAAGGTATGTTGGAAGGGGTATGCTCTTCTTAGACCTTATACAAGAAGGAAATTTAGGTCTTATGAAGGCAGTTGAGAAGTTCGAGTACAGGAAAGGCTTTAAATTCAGTACTTATGCTACTTGGTGGATAAGGCAGGCTATTACTAGAGCTATTGCAGATCAAGCAAGAACTATCAGAAT
>CAZTEN010000155.1:0-5290 GCA_964612495.1 uncultured Tissierella sp.
TTTTCTGGACAGGCAAGATCATCAACTTTCGGGCTTTTTAGATTAGCTTAAACAAGTAACTAACGCATATGCAATAAACTCTAACGTGTACAAGTTAGATGAACTTGGCATGAACATCTCAATTCCAAGTAATATGATTGTTTTTACCCAGAACATTCCTAAGGATGATCCCAATATAGAACTATACGGACTAGATCGTGATGCATTAATCGAGCAATACAAAAATGGTAACATCTATTTAAACGCAATATCAGAAGATACCACATATGAAATCGTTATTACTAAAGCAACAAATGATGGACTAAAAGAGTTATCAGATATGAATACTTTGTCTAATGAAGAACTTTCTTCTTTTCTTAAAGAGTTAAAAACTCTTTACAAGAGTAATGGCATAACGTATCAAAAATCAAACTTTCACCAACATACACAGGTCAAATTCATAAAGATATTTTTTGAACGCTCCGGTCAAGAGAATGATACCGTTTATAGCATTCAATACTATACCGTAATAAATGGTAATGCGGTAAATATCACATTACATTCATATAATAATCCGATTAGTTCTTCTATGGAAGAACTTCTTTCACAGATCGTCGATAGCGCCGAATTTGATATAAAGGTTATAACTATACCTACGATTACACCTAGAGCTAATCTTGTTGAATTTCCAGAAACCAAAAGCTCATATACAGATAATGAAGTTGGTGTAACATTTACAGTTCCTGCCGGATGGAGAGAGATGGAACTCATGAAGGAACGCAAACACATTAAAACCAAATATGGTGATAAAGATGGCAACATACTTCTTTTTGGATATACGGATGGCTGGTCATCAATGCCTGAATCTGATAAACAAGGGCTAAAAAGGAGCGATTTGAATAACGATTCATTGACGAAATCTGAATTATTGGAATTGTATGGCACTGATAATGTAAATGAAACAACTGTGGAATATGTAACAATCAACAATATTGAATATTTTAGGGTGACTCGTCAATTCAAGTATGAAGTTAGTGAAACCGAAGTTAACCGAACTATGGTTTCACATTTAATACTCAATAACGGTATCCTCTTTGAATTTAGTTTTGTGAGAGCAATTGATTCTACTGCATATAAACAATACGATGAATTACTATCTTCCATAAAATACGAGAATTTGTCTACCTATTCATCTCCTGTTAATTCAACGAAAAAAATGTTTAACTTGCCAATTAACTCTTCAGATAAATCGCTTGTTCTGGCAATGGTTTTAAGCATTATTTATACAATAACAGTTTATGCTTTACCAATAATTGTATATAGATACTTAATAAGAAAAGCACCTGTACCCCCAAAAAAGGCAAAAGCAATAACCATTATATATGGTATTATTGCTTTCATAGCTGTCATATATGTCGGAACCTTAGTTAATGATCCATCTCCTGGAGGTGCGGTATTATTTTGGAGTTTCGTGAATTATCGAATATTAACCGGTGGAGTCGCAAAAAAAACTCTCAACTCCAATAGTAGTGAGATTTATCAATCAAAATATGATGAAGAAGATTCTACAGATCAATTTAGTAATGATATAGAAGATGAACTCATAAAAAAAGACAGTGATTTTTGTAATTCATGTGGCGCCCCCTTACCTCCCGATAGTCTGTTTTGTAATAAATGTGGAGAGCAGATTCGAGGATGATTAGTTATCTTCTGTATTGTAAGAATTTTCTACCATCGTTGGTTTTATGATTTGGAGATGCAGGAATTCCAGCATTGTGTTGATCTCAGTTATACCCCCCCGGTGTTTATCGGGTGGTTTTTCTTTTACCCCGCGATCATGTCATAGAAAACATTTTCAGAAATAATTTCTATGTCTTTGCCCGAAATCTTTAGCTTTTCTGCTTTTTTAAACTTACTGCTTTTTTCACAGTTTACACTTAAATCGTAGTCAGATGCTTACCCAGTTTTGTAGCCTTGTGATTTGCCTGTAGCTTTTGGTACTCGCTAATAGACATGTCCCAGTACTTGTCGACTGTCCGCCAGGCAAGTCCCAGGTGTCGAGCTACCGATTCTTTGGTATACCCGAGGGCTTTCTGTTCTTGGATGCTTGAATACATCTGAAAATCCTCCAATCCTATATCCTCCTTTGGGATAAGATGGACAACATCTTATCACTTTTAGGAGTTGACTTCGGAAAATTCTTACTTTTGTTACCGAAATCCATGACATTTGATTGCCTAATTCTCTGACTTTTTGTTGCCGTAATCTATGACATTTCGTTGCCGAAAACCCTTTTTTTATCTTGCCGTTTTCTCTGACATTTACGTTGCCGGTACCAACGGGCTTTATAATATAAAAGGGGAAGTCACTCCCCTTTTATATTATAAAGCCCTATTGTTATTGTAGTATAAAGCCTCTATTTAAAGCCAAGTATAGGTTCTATATTTTTCCAGAATACTCTTACGATTATTGATGCTATAATCATTATAGCTCCATGAATACGTACATTTTTTCTATATTCTTTGTTAAAGGCAAGAGACATGCCGATTATGGCACCTAAGTAACCGCCTAATATGGTAAAAATCCAACCGAGCATGATTACCCATGGTTTCACATTCTTAGTTCCTGGAGGAGCTTTTTCCGTTTCTAATAAATTCTTAAGTTCCATATACTAACCACCCTTATCAATAATCTGATTGATCTATTTTTGCCCACTCATTTCTGGTGCTGTTATATTTGAATGTTTCTCCGGTCAGCTTGTCCACTTTCATTTTTGTTGAAGTGTCAATATATAAGCGTTGGGATAAGACATAAAAGATAATCGCTCCAGCAATAATCAATGATGTAATTATTATTGACCAATTCCATTTTTTCAATTTTCACACTACACTTTCCCTTAAATCGATTGTTTCTAAAGTATTATACATGATGTTGCTTGGGATTTTTCCAGTCCTATTCACCTTATATATTTTAGTGCAAAAACGAAAGCGGATATTATCAGAGAACTCTGTATGGATTGCATGATAATATATGACTTTATTGTGTCTTTCGTAATCTGGTTAAATTGTGCTATGTAATCAGTGAAATGAGTAGACTTAAGGAGCACTTGCATGATAGAAGTAATAAAGCCGCATATAATGCAACCAATTAATAAAAAATACCAATCAAGATGAATAAAGAAATTGAATACAGCTACAAAACCGGCTATAAAGATATATCCAATGAATTTCCGCATATGAACACCTCGCTTAGTTAGATTCACCTGATATAATCAGTTTTTATAAAGCACCACGCTTCTAAAACATAATAATCATGAACTTTGACACTTGAACATGTGAGTTCTCAGGCTTTATTCGCTGTATTAAGGCATCAATTTGGCCGCTTACATTACCAATCAGTTGCTCAGTAGTCCAAAAACCTGCCATCCTTTACTCAACCCCTTGCTCATAATATGCGTCTGATATGATTTGAGCTAATTCCATTGTTAATCCCTCAGCTGTCCATTTTGACGGTTTAATCTGTGGCCAATCCAGCATGCCTCCATCTTTGTTCAGTAAGTAAGCAGTAACATAATCTGCCAAGACCAGTGTACCTGTGGTCTGTCCAATATAAAGGTAGAATGCAGCCCAGATATGGAATGGGTCATCTGCTTCTGTGGATATGATGAACTCCCTGCTGTAAAAACCATCAAGAAAGCTGTGGTACTTCAGTATCCCTGAGCCATTTTCCTGATTCTGAGTCAGAGCGTAATCCCTAAAACCATTCCAATGCCGTGTCATTATGTGCTTGAAAATATCATGAGTTGTTGTCTCCTTCTTATACATCTGTGGGTTCATACCTTCACCTCCCTCCCATTGATATAGCCATCCTCATTGCTGTTACAATGAAACCTACCCCTAATCCTCAGAAAAACATAATAATCACCCCAAATCCACATTCTCCCACAAAATGCAAGTGAAAACAACAATTTCATTCATAGAAATGTTGAGCTGGCATTGCTAGCGCGCACTTGAAGCCCTGTTGATCTCAGTTATCTTCCTCGGTGTTTATTAGGGATTTTTTATCCCTAAATCATGTCATAAAAAACATTTTCAGAAATAATTTCTATATCTTTTCCCAAAATCTTTAGCTTTTCTGCTTTTTTATGTTTACTACTTTTCCCGTCTTTTATGCTTGAACGATAGCCAGCGTTCCCTAATACCAAAAAGTTAGTATTTTGTGTGACAGTATCGCCACATATACCCCCTAAATTGACTACTAATTGCATCGCGTCCTGGCGTTGCATTTTTTCCAACCCACCTGTAAAAACAATTGTCTTTCTAAAGAAAACATGAGTTTCGCCAAACTCATTTGTTGTGGCGCGAACAGCATTAGCTTTTACCCCATAATAGTGGGTTTCCTTTTCGATATCAATACTATTCTCAACTACGTAGTTTTTCATATACTCATAGCATTGATGGGCTTTTATTGCGTCAGACAACGCTCTATCTCTGTAATTTATCATAGTCTGACGTATAGGGCCAAGCAGCGAGGATAAGAGGGACTGGAGGTTTAGGTATGTTTAGTTTATCATCACTTTTCAATTTGCTATAGAACTCCGTTTGAATGTTATATATGGTGTTCCAAACCATTGGTAATGGGCATATTTTCATACTTCACCCCTCTTAGCTGAGTATACCATCATCGGATATTGCTCTTGTACCTGCTAGAAATACCATAATTTGTTCTACGTATTTTTATTATAACATTATAACATAAGCAATGTTCAAGCCATGGGTAAATTTGATATAATTTGGAACTTATTTTTCTTGATGTGAGAATTTCATTGAATTTTGTTTTACAAGAATGAGTATGTAGTTGTAAATCATAAATCATTTTTTTTATATACTTCTTACAAATACTCTATCAAGAAGACTCTTGAGTTTTGCCAAAAGGTTCTCTTTAATAAACACACCGATAATTCCACCCATCACCGAACTGTACGAAAATAAGCAACCCCTGAAAACCGCCTGTATCAGCCATTTCCAAGGGTCATTATTTCTATTTCTTCTCCAGCAGTACGATTGTTTCCACGTGGGTTAGGACATGAGGATTATACAATTTCTCAAAACTATGTTCAATTATTAAAGGGGTAAAAAGGTTTTTACCCCCCTTTTACCCCTTTCGCGGGGTGATTTACCCCATAAGATATTGCTGCCCATTATAGTTTTCTTTTCAGTAAACCCAATTGTAATATAGTTTATAATACAAACCTTCTGGTACCGGCCACGTAAAGTGCAGAAAAAACGGCCATGTAATGTCAGAGAATTCG